>CAZMKA010000012.1:0-40454 GCA_964566605.1 uncultured Saprospiraceae bacterium
GTTATCAAGGAAATCCTTGTAATATGCACTTAAATGATTTAGCAAGTGGGGTAAAAAAAGCCATTGATGATCAAGATTTGGTAGGGCTTATTTTTAATACAATAGGAGTGAGTGATGGGATTTCTATGGGGACTTATGGGATGAGATATTCTTTACCTTCCCGAGACATCATAGCTGATAGCATGGAAACAGTTGTTCAAGCTATGAGCTATGATGCATTAGTTACTATTGTTGGTTGTGATAAAAATATGCCAGGTGCTTTAATGGCTTTACTAAGATTAAACAGACCAGGTATTCTTATGTATGGTGGGACAATTGCACCAGGTTGTGTAGCAGGGAAGAAACTAGATATCGTTTCAGCATTTGAGGCATGGGGAGAGAAAGTAGCTGGTACAATTGATGAGAAGCAATTTCAAGAAGTAATAGAAAATGCTTGTCCAGGAGCAGGTGCATGTGGTGGTATGTATACGGCGAATACTATGGCATCCGCTATTGAAGCAATGGGAATGAGTTTGCCTTATAATTCTTCTAATCCCGCAGTAAGCATTGAGAAAAACCAGGAATATGGTGGAATAGGAGCAGCAATTGATGCGCTATTAACGTCGGACTTGAAACCCAGAGATATTGTTACCAAAGCTTCCTTACATAATGCTTTAAGATTAATTATGGTTCTTGGAGGAAGTACGAATGCAGTACTACACATGATGGCAATCGCAGATGCTGCACAAATTGATTTTTCACTTGATGATTTTACTAAAATAGCTGAAGAAACACCTTTTTTGGCAGATCTAAAACCTAGTGGTAAATACCTAATGGAAGATTTACATCATGCTGGAGGAATTCCAGGCGTACTAAAGTTTATGCTTGAAGAGAAAATGCTTGATGGTTCATGTATGACTGTAACAGGTAAGACAATGGAAGGAAATTTACAAGATGTTTCTCCATTGAAAAAAGGCCAAAAAGTAATATTTCCGGTTTCACAACCAGTAAAAGAAACGGGCCACATTAGAATATTGTATGGTAACCTTGCTGAAGAAGGTTCAGTAGCTAAAATCACAGGTAAAGAAGGAAACTTTTTCAAAGGAAAAGCAAAAGTTTATGAAGGTGAATTTCTTGCCAATGATGGAATTGCAAAGGGTGAAGTCTCCGCTGGAGATGTTGTGGTTATAAGATACGAAGGTCCTAAAGGTGGTCCTGGAATGCCTGAAATGCTTAAGCCAACTGCCGCAATTATGGGAGCTGGGCTTGGTAAAGAAGTGGCGCTTATTACCGATGGTAGATTTAGTGGAGGAACTCATGGCTTTGTTGTAGGACATATTGCTCCTGAAGCTCAAGTTGGTGGAAATCTTGCATTAATTCAAGATGGTGATGAAATAAGTATAGATGCTGTAAATAATTCTATTGTATTGCATGTATCCGACGAAGAATTGAAAGCCCGTAGAGAAAAATGGGTAGCTCCACCTCTCAAAGTTAAAAGAGGGAGCTTGTACAAATACGCTAATATTGTTAGTTCAGCCTCTACAGGTTGCTTAACCGATAAATTTTAATCTAATCATGGAATCAGTAAAATCACAAAACACTACAAAAGCAACTTCAACAAATATGTCGGGTTCAAAAGCTGTTCTCGAAGCATTAGTAAATGAAGGCGTAGAGTATATTTTTGGTTATCCTGGCGGAGCTATCATGCCTATTTATGATGAATTGTATAGCTATCAAGATAAACTTAAACATATTTTGACACGTCACGAACAAGGTGCCACTCATGCTGCACAAGGATATGCAAGAGCTTCTGGTAAAGTTGGTGTTTGTTTCGCAACTTCGGGTCCTGGTGCGACTAATTTTGTAACAGGAATTGCCGATGCTCAGATAGATAGTACACCTTTGGTATGTATTACTGGGCAAGTAGCTGCGCACCTGCTTGGTACAGATGCTTTTCAAGAAACGGATATAATTGGTATTTCTATGCCGGTTACTAAGTGGAATTTTCAAATCACTTACGCTGCCGAAATTCCAGAAGTTCTAGCCAAAGCATTTTACATCGCTAAATCAGGAAGACCAGGTCCAGTACTAATTGATATTACAAAGAATGCACAGTTTGAGTCGTTTGACTTTTCTTATGAGAAATGCAAAGGATTTCGATCTTATATTCCAGTTCCAAGTATTGAATTGAATCAAGTAAAAGAAGCTGCTGCAGCGATAAATAATGCTAAAAAACCATTGTTACTACTTGGACAGGGCATCCTTTTGGCGGAAGCCGAAAACGAATTGAAACAACTTATCGAAAAAGCACATATTCCTACAGCTTGGACGATAATGGGATTGTCAGGTTTAGAAACAGATCACGAATTAAATGTGGGAATGCTAGGAATGCATGGGAATTATGGACCGAATAAATTAACCAATGAATGCGATGTCCTCATTGCTGTTGGTATGAGGTTCGATGATCGTGTAACAGGCGATTTAAAGCAATATGCTAAACAAGCGAAAGTTGTTCATATAGAAATTGATAAGGCGGAAATAGGGAAAAACGTTCACGCACATTATCCTGTTTTAGGTGATGCAAAAGAAGTCCTCCAATTGATGATGCCGATGATTGAAAAGAATGATCATAGCCAATGGCTTGAGCAATTCAGAGCTTGTGATAAAAAGGAAGTAGAAAAAGTAATTAATGAAGAGCTCAATCCTTCTACCGAAAGTTTAACTATGGGTGAGGTGATAAAACACCTTAATAATGAGACGAATAATGATGCAATTATTGTGACAGATGTCGGTCAACACCAGATGGTTGCCTGTCGTTATGCGGGTTTTACCCAAACGCGTTCTTCGATAACATCGGGGGGATTAGGAACTATGGGATTCTGTTTACCTGCAGCAATTGGTGCAAAGTTTGGTGCGCCTGAAAGGGATGTCGTTGCTATTATAGGAGATGGAGGTGTCCAAATGACTATTCAAGAACTTGGTACTATACTCCAAACAAAGATCAATGTAAAAATTATCATATTGAATAATGAATTTTTAGGTATGGTTAGACAATGGCAAGAATTGTTTTTCGACCGAAGATACTCTAGCACGGAGATGATTAATCCCGATTTTATGCTTTTGGCGAAAGCCTATTCAATAGAAAGCAAATTAGTAGATAAAAGAGAAAATTTAGCAAGTGCTGTAAAAGAGATGATGGAATATGATGGATCTTACTTTTTAGAAGTACGAGTAGGAAAAGAAAATAACGTTTTCCCTATGGTGCCTTCAGGAGCATCCGTAAGTGATATAATTTTAGAAAAACCGAAAAGCTAATCAAATGAAAAAATTAACAATATCCATATTCTCCGAAAGTAGAGCAGGGATTTTACATAAAGTAAGTACAGCTTTCTCCAGAAGAAAAATAAATATTCTGAGTTTAACAGTTTCAGAAAGCGAGGTAGATGGAATCTTCCGATACACACTACTAGTCGAGGATTACGAAGATAAAATCCAAAAAATGGTTTTGCAACTGGACAAACAAGTGGAGGTTGTAAAAGCTTTTTATCATTTCGAAGAAGAGATCGTTTCTCAAGAACTTGCCTTATTTAAAATTCCTACTTCTGCGATGACAAATGGGAATGCAGAAAAAATCGTACGTGAACATAATGCTCGATTTATACGCATAGAACAAGATTATGCAGTCGTTGAAAAAACAGGATATAGGGAAGAAATAAAAGCTTTATTCAACGAACTAAGCCCACTGCCCATATTGGAATACGCTAGTTCAGGGAGAGTTGCGATTAGCAAGCCACAAACAGACATAAAATCATTTTTTAATAAAGAAGTACCTGAAGAGTTAATCTCATATAGGGTAGGACTATAATAAATCACAAATTTTTAATTCACGATTCATTTAGAATGTGAAATAATAACAATTAAACTAAATCAAAATGGCAAAATTAAATTTTGGCGGAACGGAAGAGAATGTAGTTACAAGGGAAGAATTACCTTTAGCTCAAGCAAAACAAAATCTTGAAAACGAGACAATTGCAATCATAGGTTATGGTGTGCAAGGTCCTGGACAAGCATTGAATTTAAGAGATAATGGTTTCAACGTAATTGTGGGACAAAGACAAAATTCCAAAACGTGGGATAAGGCTGTAAGAGATGGATGGATTCCTGGTGAAACGTTATTTCCTATTGCGGAAGCAACTCAAAAAGGAACAATCGTTCAATATCTATTAAGTGATGCTGCTCAAATAGAAGTATGGCCTACAATTAAAGAAAACTTGAATGAAGGCGATGCATTATATTTTTCACATGGATTTGCTGTAACATTTAAAGAGCAAACAAAAGTTATTCCTCCTCCAAATGTAGATGTAATTTTAGCTGCACCTAAAGGATCAGGAACTAGTCTTCGTAGACTTTTTCTTGCAGGAAAAGGTTTGAATTCAAGTTTTGCGATCTTTCAAGATGCGACAGGGAAAGCACGTGATAGAGTAACTTCTTTGGGGATAGGAATCGGATCAGGGTACTTGTTTGAGACAACATTCAAGAAAGAGGTTTATAGTGATTTAACAGGAGAAAGAGGATCATTAATGGGTGCAGTTCAAGGAATGTTTGCAGCTCAATACGATTTATTGAGAAGTAAAGGGCATAGTCCATCGGAAGCATTTAACGAGACAGTTGAAGAGGCAACGGAGTCTTTGTATCCGCTAATTGCTGAGAATGGAATGGACTGGATGTATGCAAATTGTAGTACAACCGCACAGAGAGGAGCTCTTGATTGGTGGAAGAAATTCAGAGATGCAACTGCTCCGGTATTTGCAGAATTATATGAAGAAGTAGAGACTGGAAGAGAAGCACAACGTTCGATAGATACTAATTCACAGCCTGATTATAGAGAGAAATTAGAAGTTGAATTAGCTGAATTGAGAGATAGTGAAATGTGGCAAGCGGGAAAAGCGGTTCGTTCATTGAGACCGAAAAATGATAAATAGGAAATGGAAGTAATAAGCTCCTCTGATGTGTTGATTTCGGTCGAAGAAATCACAAAGGCTCAGCAGCGTTTAACTGGCGTTGTATTAAAGAGTCCGTACATTCGAAATTACAATTTGAGTGAGACATTCGGTTGTAATATATGGTTGAAGCGGGAAGATTTACAGGTTGTAAGATCGTTCAAGATACGAGGGGCTTATAATAAGATAAAGTCTTTAAGTGCTGCGGAGCTTGAAGCGGGTGTAGTCTGTGCAAGTGCAGGAAATCATGCCCAAGGAGTAGCTTTTGCTTGTGCTAATTTAGGGATAGAAGGCACAATAGTTATGCCATCTACTACACCAAATCAAAAGGTCAAGAAAGTCAAGCATTTCGGGAAGGATAAGATTAAAGTTGTTTTGGAAGGAGACACTTATGATGATGCGTATAATGTGGCTCTTTCTTTGCAAGAAGAGATGCAAGCTACTTTTGTGCATCCTTTTGATGATGAAGAAGTTATTGCGGGACAAGGGACTATTGCATGTGAGATTGTAGAGGATTCAGATGATCCACTTGATTACTTGTTTGTTGCAGTAGGAGGAGGTGGCCTGATTTCAGGAATACTGAGTTACATGAAACGAGTTAGTCCAACAACTAAAATAATTGCGGTAGAAGCTGCTGGTGCACCGGCAATGTATCAGTCAGTAAAGGAAGGTAAGCGTGTTATTCTTGATTCGATTGATGGGTTTGCAGATGGAGTAGCAGTAAAGCAAATAGGAGAGAAGACTTTTAAAATTTGTAAAGAATATGTAGATGATTTTGTGTTGGTAGAAGAGGGGGGCATCTGCTCTGCTATTCTGAATCTTTACAACGATGAAGCGATTGTGGCTGAACCAGCGGGTGCGGGGGGAATCGCGGCTCTTGAACAGTACAGAGAACATATTAAAGGTAAGAATGTCGGTGTTGTGATATGCGGAGGAAATAACGATGTAGCAAGGACGGAGGAGATTAGAGAAAGAGCCCTGTTGTGGGAAGGCAGGAAACATTATTTTATTGTTAGGTTTCCCCAAAGGGCTGGGGCATTGAAGGAATTTCTCGGTGTTCTAGGGCCTGAAGACGATATTGCTCATTTTGAATATACAAAGAAGAATAATCGTTCAACGGGTCCAGCTTTGGTAGGAATAGAACTAAAAAACAAAGATGATTTTTCCAAACTCATAGAAAGAATGAAGCAAAAGCGTATCAATTTCGAACACATTAATAACAGTCCTATTTTATTTGAGTGGATCGTGTAGCATTGGCGTAAAAGCGTTGGGAAGATTTATTGTGCCTTATTTTTTTACTAACTTTTTCACTAGTGATTTATTTTCTAAAATGATTCTTGTGAAATAGATTCCTGAAGCAAGATGTTCGATATCTATCATTTCTGTTGATTCTAGAATGACTCTTTCGATATGTACATTTCCCGAAATGTCAATGAGTTGGAATCTGCAAGGTTGATTGAATGAATGACTAATTTCAAAGCTGTTATAAGCAGGATTAGGCCTTATATTAAAGGCATTTGCTATGTCCGATAGGTCTTGTGTGTTTGTGGACTGCGCTATACAATCATCGAAAAAACGAATGATTGTTTTATTGAAATCTCCAGTTGCAATATGATCAGCGTTTAGTACATTTAATTGGTAAATATAATCGTTGGTTTGACTCGTATTCAAAAAGCTGAAATTATAGAAATTTTCAGGTAATTCATCGTTGACATTATCGATTGTCAAAAATCCTGTTTCATCAATAAGTCCATATAATTCAAGGGAGTCATAGATTGATGACGAGAAATACTCGTTTATATTATTGTTGCTTCTTTCGAATCGCTGTGGATATGCGGGTGATTTTTCCAGCCAATGCCACTCTGTTTTAATGTTTTTGGCTATTAATTTTTGATGATTTGCCCATGCGATACTGTCATTAGCACTTGCGTTATTATCGTTTCTGGATTGAATCCAAATGACTGGTTTAAGGTCTGGATAGTTGTCAAAAAATGTGGTATTTCCATTTCCAGTCATGTGTGCAGATGCTTCAAAATCTAGAACAGCCGTACAATAATCTGCAAAATTTGCACCATTTGATCCCCCGATTATAAATACTGGGATGTCTCCAAAATCTAAATTGACATCAATGTATTTTTTAGTGTGAAGGACGTTTTTGAAATCAATATTAGTTAAGGTATCTTGTTTGAAAAAGCTGTTTTCCCAACGAACTTTCCCGTCTCCATCTTGATCACCAAGGGTTGTTTCGTTGCTGTTTAATGCAAAAACAGCGTAATCTTCTGCTACAAGATCATTTACTAGACTGTATTTCTCGAAATTAGTAAACCATGATTCTGAACGTCCACCTGTTCCATGAATCATAAAAACGATAGCTTTTGGTTCAGGAGGTAGCGCATAATGTACGACTTTGTCCACAGGAAAAAATAGACCATTTTCATTTTCTTCGCCCCATTGATTGACGATATAAGATCCAGTTGAGGAAATATTTGGAAATTTCCAATTTGCATAGAGGGTAAAACTATTTTCAGGTTCACTTACTGGAATTTTTAAGACGGAACGCCATTCATCAACTTTGGTTAAATAATTTGCTGCTGTGCCTGACCAATGAGAAAAAGGGGGATACATTCCATTAACTTCAAATGTACGAGACCATACAAAAACTGAATCTCCTTTTACTAAATCACCTTCCATGTACCCACCAACTATTTCCAAGCTAAACTCTTGCGCATAAATGGATAAGGAAAAGCACAAAATGAGTGAAGAAAGAATAGATTTCATCATGGCCTGATTTATTAATAACTGAATTACTTAAAAGCTATTTCTAAAATAATTAAATATTGATTGGAATATATATTTAGACCGTTCAAAAATTATTGGTTTAATTCACGAAGACAATTTTTGTAGTAAAATGAATTACATGTTATTAATTTTGGGCTTAAAGCCCAAAGAAAATTTAAAAAGCTAAAACAGTATTTGCGTTTATTCCATCACAATTACTTCCCTTTACCTTCTTTTATGAGCATTATAACCGTCTCCATTTCCTTATCTTTTCCTGCAAGTAATTCTTCAAGAGTATACTTGATTTCATAATCTGGAAGTATGCCACGACCTTCTTCTTTTGTTTCTACATCGTGATTCAAATAAAAATGAGGAAGGTTTAATCTTATTTTAGTATTCGGTAAATTTAAGCTATATGATAAAATCGCATTGCTGCCAAATTCAGTTCCTCCCGTTTCTTCCCCTATGAAAATCGCATCCGTATATTTATTTAGTTTAGCTGAAACGAAACTTGACATAGAAAATGAATTTCCATCCGTTAGTACGTAAAGTTGACCTTCGAAGAAATTTTTACTTTTTGGCTTAATGGGAAATTTATAGTTGCGATTGGGGTCATTTTTGTCTGCGTCAGGCTTAACTCCTAATAATGTTTCAGTCATTCTTATGTAAAAAGGAATTCTCAATTGGGGAGATTTATCGATTTTATTTTTCCTTTTACTAAAATCCATGCTTATTTCTTCGCTTATAAGATACCTCAAAAAGTGATTCCCATTGGGAAAGTATCCACCGCCGTTGCCTCTTAAGTCAATGACAAGGTGTTCAATGTTTCTACTTTCTAATGCACTGAATATAGCTTTGTGATTTTTTTTAAAAGCTTTTCGCTCAAAAGCGTCAAGATCTAAAACGGCCAAATCACTATTTTCTGGATGAAGATATAATTTCAAATTTTTAGCAGAATGGATAATCCGATCATCATTTTTTGGTGGAGTGTTACTTGTTTTTTTTGATTGATATGGTGCAACAATTACTGTTTTCATTCCATCCTGTTCTTCACAAAACTCAAGCTCGAATTCTTTTGGGATACCATAGATGAAAAGGTAATAGGTATTAAAAAGCTTCCTTATTTTACTGTTCTCTCGAGATAGTGTAAAACCGTCTAATTCTTGAATTGCCTTCATTTCTTGAATGATTTCGGAGACACTTACATTATTAATCTCGCATACTTGAGTACCAACTTTTATCGCTTCATTTTCCGTAAGATTCTTCTTTATGAAAAGTTCATCATCTAGGATTTCAAAGTAAAACGGTATCATCCAGTCTGTCGAAGATACTAGTTTATAAAAATCATTTGAAGGGAAAACAACTGTATGTCCACATCTTATTTCTTTAACATATTTTCGAACTAAACTATGGAATTCCATATCGGTTAAACCATCAGTGATTTGGTTTCTTATTTCGGTTTCTACGTTTTTGAGTTCTTCTTCTGAGGTAAAACGATTAGGAGCAGGATGCACGGCATTAACATATTTTACTACAAGATCAAAATCGGTTAATAATTCGGTTTGGGAATACTGTTTATTCGTATCGTATGAAGAAGTAGTTTGTGACGCGAGAAAATTGTTGAAAAACAAGACAATTAGTATTATTTTAAATAGTGTATTCATCCGTTAATTATTTTTAAGTGATTTTTTGATGGGTACTTTTAAATGCATACAATTAATAGAGTCATAGTTATAGAAAAAGCAGTTAATATTCAACATTTTGAAGATTTATTAAATCCTTTTACCAAAATTGTTATTTAAATATTCTATTTATTTATTGAACTCTTGGTTTTATCTCATCTTTGCAACTAATCCTTTTGGGCTTGACCCAAAACATTTTTCCAATTAGTATTCTATTGAATGAGAGCTTATTTATTTGTTTTAGCCAGCGTTTGCTTACTTTTTTCTTGCCGACTTGATACGCCTATTGTAAAAGAAAAAACAGAACAAAAAAAGAAAGTTGTCACTAAGAAAGCACCTTCAAGTACCAAGCCTCCTGTGAACGAAACAATCAATTCGCCTAGTTCATCCACGGCTGGATCAAGATCAAAAATTGATTACAAAAACATTAATCTGACTTTACTTGAAAATCTTATCCACGAAGAAATAAATAAGGCTCGAAAAGCTAATGGAGTAGCCCCGCTTGCTAAAGATTTTACTTTAAGAAAAGCTGCCGTTGATCAGAATAATTATTGTGTCAGAAAAACAGATCTGTCTCATTATCAAACTACTCCTGGTAAAGAAACCATAAAAGATCGTGTTTTTTACTATGATAAGACCTATTCGATGATGGCGGAAAATCTTATTTACGAGGGCTTTACTGTAAGAAGAACCAACGGTAAAATCAGTGATATCCTTACGCCCACATACAGAAAATTAGCTAAAACATTGGTCGTCAATTGGATGCAAAGCCCTGGGCATCGTCAAAACATTGTTGAAAAACAACTAAAAAGGGTAGGGACTGCCGTTGCTTACAATCCGAGTAATTATGCAGTCTACGCAACCCAAGTCTTCGGGACAAAACTAGGAGATTAGCTATTCAAATTCTATTAAATCGAAATGGAACCTACCAATTGAGAAACATCGGGGTGGTCTTGAAAACCATTTTCTAATTTATCTTCTATGGTTACATTGAAACTTTCCATTTTACTATCGAATACGATGGTCGTAAACGATCCCGCTACGGTTTGATTCAAAACACCCAAGGGTATCATTTCTCCTTCAATATCTCCCCACAATTGCAGGCATTTATCAGATGGCAAATCAATAGTTGGCGTTGAATAATGAACGATTTCTTGATTTTTATCATAAAAAAATGAAATTTGAAAATCAGGAATTAGTGTATTCCCTTTTATCATCGTTTTATTCATATTTTCGTCTAGCAATGATGCTATAAATTGATCGTTCTTTTGACAATTTTCTAGTAAATCAGCGTAATTCGTTTGAATCTGTTGTTTTTGTGTGAAAAACTTTCTTGCAAATAAGCCGCTGGTTATTAAACCTATTCCCAGAATAACAGCACCAATTTTCCAAAAACTGGAAGAATTAGGTTGCACGGTTTGAGGAATACTTTTGACTTCCTCTATAATTTTAGATTTAAGTTCAACAGGAGGAGGAACGGCATTTTTCATTGCCATAGACTCGAGCTCTTCCTGTATCTTAATATACTCTTTATCTACTTCAGGATGATCGACGATCATCTTTGCAATTTTGTCGTTTTCCTCATCCGAAAGGCTACCTAAAATGTAAGATTCTAATTGCCCACTTTCCAAGAATTCTTTTATTCTTTTATCCATAAATGATACAAATTATAAAGATGACAACAATAGGTTCATTATACAGAAAACGCAATTCCCTTAATGCTATTCGTAAACGAGACTTGATTGTTCCTAGTGGAATTCCAGTTTCATCACTTAACTCTTTTTGGGTCATGCCTTCCAAAAACAGTGATCTAATGACTTTTTGATATTTGGGTTCCAACTTATACATCATATTATGAAGTTCATTTTTGTGTAATAGCTTATCTGCTGTTTTGGATGATACGTTTTTTTCGATGGCTTGGATGTTTTCTATATGTACTTTTGACTTTTTGCGGTAAGCATCTATAGCTGTGTTCCTTGCTATTTGATACATCCAAGTAAATATTTTAGCCTTTTTTGCATCATAAGAATCCATTTTGTTCCATATTTTCACAAAAGATTCTTGCAAAACATCTTGTGCCAAACCTTCATCTTTTACTATCGGTATAATCATACCATATAAGGCACCAGCATATGTGTCATATAAGGTAGACAAGGCTAAATCATTTTTTTCTGAGATTAATTTCAGAATTGTTTTTTCTTCTACTTTCAAAATCTTAACATTATTTTAAGAAAAAGGCGAAATCCGGATGAGAAGTATGAACGTACAATCAGTGATAAATTTAATTGCCAATTATGGCTTCATCTTTTAATATAATTATTATGACAAACAAATTGTTTTCATCCGTACTTCTTTTTTTCGTTTTTTTAATTTCTGCACAGGCACAATGTGGTTCTTCTACTACCCATCATAAGACAGTAAAATCTTATTCCATGCATAAGAATGACATCGTTGATATAGCTGCAAGCGATGACGGTTTATCTACATTAGTATTAGCAGTAAAAACAGCTGATTTAGTAGAAACCTTAAAAAGCGATGGCCCATTTACAGTATTTGCACCGACTAATGCAGCTTTTGCAAAAATTGATGCAGAAACCATCGAAGCATTACTAAAACCTGAAGGCAAAGAGCAACTTACCAAAATATTAACATATCATGTTATTGCCGGTAATTATTCAGCATCGGATATAATAAATGCAATCAATTTAGCAGGGGGAGAATTTACGCTTGAAACAGTAAGCGGAGATAAATTAATGGCTAGAATCAGCGGGAATACAGTTTTATTGGAAGATGAAAATGGAAGAGTTTCAGCCGTTGCAAAAACAGATATAAGTGCATCGAATGGCGTTGTTCATGTAATTGATTCTGTTGTGTTACCAAAATAATTTATACTACTTTTATATAAAGCCAGGGGTCTTAGTTAAGTCTAAGATCCCTTTTTTATGTTATCTTTTTTGGTGCTTTTCAACGAATAGTATTACCATTGCAGCATGACTTATATCACGCTTATTTCGATTATGCTTAGTTACTTTTCCTTTCAAGAAGGGGATCTTTTATTCCAAGATAGTGATTGTGGTCCATTTTGTATAGCCATAGAAAAAGTGACAACAGGATATAATGGAGCGCGGCTTTCTCATGTGGGAATGGTTGTAGAGGAGGAGGATGGAACGTATGTTATCGAAGCAATAGGTAAAGGCGTGGTATTAACACCAATTGATAGTTTTTTGCTGAGATCACTTGATGAAAACGGTTTGCCCAAAGTGCTTGTAGGGCGATTGCATGATGATTTTAAACATTTGATTCCTGCAGCTACTGAGCATATGAAGAATAAGCTAAGCAAGTTTTATGATTCGGTTTTCGACATTACAAATGATGCTTATTATTGCTCTGAGTTGATATATGAAGGGTTTAAGGTTGCTAATAAAAATGAAGATGTATTTAAGCTTTTCCCTATGACATTTAAAGACCCAGACACCAACGAAATGTTTGATATCTGGGTAGAATATTTTAAAGATTTATCCGTTGAGATTCCTGAAGGAGAACTGGGTTTGAATCCAGGAGGAATATCGCGTTCGCCATACATTAGCATTGTTAAAATTTTGGGTCAACCCAAAGGAATGATTAAAGACTAACTAGCTTTTCATGTAGGGAGCAGGATCGACTGCTTTACCGTTTTCAAGTACTTCGTAATGTAGGTGTGGGGCAGAAGATAAGCCTGTAGAACCAACTTCACCGATTTTTTGGCCTAATTCTATTTTATCATTGGCTTCTACATCAAGTTTTGAAAGATGAAGATAGCGAGTAGAGTAGGTTGCGTCGTGTTTTATTTCTATGAAATAGCCATTCTTTTTACTGTATTCAGCTTTCACAATGACTCCTGCAGACGTAGCAACTACGTGTGTTCCTGTTTTGGCTTTGATGTCAATTCCTTTGTGAAGAACTTTCGTTTCAGAGACAGGGTGCGTTCTCATACCATACGCAGAGCTGACTTGGTTTGCAGTGTATTTCAAAGGTTGGATTGAAGGCGGATCTGCTTGAGGAAAGTTCAAAAAGAAAATGCATAGGATACTAGAAATACTTGCTAACATAATGAATTTGTTTTTATAATATAGTTTGAGATAATCTTGATTAATCTGTTTGGAATCAAGTCGATTGATAGCGACTTGAATGTATAATTCAGCTTGTTTTGCTTCGTATTTTAGTAAATGATCTTCATACATGGAAGTAAAATGATCGGTATATTCTTCGATGGAATTTTTGAAGAACAAACCCTTCTCTTTCAATAATTTTTCAATTGATTTCATAGACTTGGCTTTAGCAGTGATTGGATAATGTGCGTGAATGCATAAAGGCTTTCAATTTCTTCATTGGCTTGACTTGAATGACTTTTGGCGATAGCATAGTATTTGCGTGTTCGTCCGTTTACTTTTTCTTTAGTAGAACGTATGATACCTTTTTTCTCTAGTTTGTGAAGGGCAGGGTAGATAGCACCTTCCGTTAATATGATTTGATCATCAGTCAAGTTTTTTGCCTGCATGCAAATTTCATATCCATACATTTTTCCATTTTGTTTAAGAAGGGAAAGGATAAGCGTGCTGAGTGTTCCCGATAAAAAAGACTTGTTATTATTCATAATTTCTAATTACACCACAAGTATGCCTAATTTATTTATGCATAAGATAATTGTGTATGTTAAATTTATTATAAGGTTTGAAAATGAAGGGAATAGAATTTTGATTAATAATGATTATGGCGATGCCTGCGGCCCGAGCTAATCGTGGTTCTATCCCTTCCGTTGGTCGGGATCACAGCAAAGCTGTGACCACTAATATCTCTATCGCGAGTACATGAAATTATACGTATTGTATAAAATGATTGAGGTTAAAAATCAGTAATTATTCATGGAGGGATAAGGAGAAAAGCGGAATCATTTTATGAAAATAGGATAAAAAAATGAGAGATATTTATAGAGAGAATAAGGTCTTTTGTAATAGTTTCCATCTTTCCTGTAGTGAGTCTTGAATTGGAGTTGGATGAAGCTTCGGACATGACTTTATCATTGGTTGATGTCAACGGTAAAACTTTAATGACAATAAACAAAAGAATTATAGAATCAGGCGAGCAAGTTGTTGATTTTGAACTTGAATCTTCCATTTCTAATGGTCTTTATTACATCAAAATAGAGGTTAATGGATTATCAGAGATGAAACCACTAATAGTTCAAAGATAATAACTAATGATTTTAAAATTAATTTGGATTATGATGTATTGAAATCTAGAAGATTTTATTTAAAAAATGGATAGGGAAGGATAAGTTAAGGGGATTTTTGGGAGGTTTGTAGTAGGATTGTGTTTTTTATCAAATTTGATACTACGTAATCGCGAAAGTCAACAACACAAAGCCCCAACACCCATTCCTTACACCTGAAAATCCCCCATCTTATTCCCAGCTTCCAACTCACTCTAACCCTATATCGATTATTTTTCTGTCCTTGTATCTCAGCCCCTCTATCCATACAATCAATATATCCATCAAACTCCTCCATACTCTCAAAATAATATCGACCATACCGCTTTTGAACCAATACTCCTTTGCGATCCCGACATTTATTCGCAGCCTTGACAAATGTGCTATGAAGAATTCTTATCTGCTCACTCACTATCCGCCATGTCTCTTTATAAAAAAGTACATTGATCTCCTTTCCTTTGGCGTTACATCTCCTCGTATAATTTCTCCGAAGTACACTTTGACTTTTTACTTCAACTAATAAATGATAGCCTTCACTGGAAACATATAAGCGATGTATGTGCACATACGCTGCTAAATACCTAAGCGCTAGTTGCTTGAAAATCTTTATCTCCTCATCTGTCTCGAAATAACAACTATTGCCGCTAGATAGACTTTCCAACATATAATATCCTTCTGGATGAAATGAAATACATTCTTTCATGGCTTTTTACCTATTAGTGTAACGAACCACCCATTTCGTTCCAACTTTTTTAAGGTTTTTTTAAAATACTTTTTTAATTGTTGAAAATCAATGAATTAAGTAGTTCTTAAAGCCTTGTATATATTAGTGAAATATATTATGTGTTTTTAATTATTTCTTATCACAGCTGATATAATTATTTTATCGATCGTTACTTTGCATTGCTTTCGACTGTACTCAATGATCTAAATGTAATGCCAGAACCATTTAGTTCAATTGATCCATAAAGTAGAATTTGAAATAGACCATTAGTAATAATAGTCTTTCTTGTATTTTAAATTTCACAAAAGGGTTGTCTTCAATTCCTAAGTCTAAATGTATTATACAATGTACTTCATAAGCTAATAACTTAGGTGATAAAAAGAATTTGTATAGTAATTAAACATTTAATCTCTTGATATAAGATTTTGAATTGTTTTATTCAAGCGATTTTCTTCTCAAGTATCTCCTCCACATTCTTTTCCACTCTATTCCTCTATAATCACCTCTCCCTTTACTGATACATTAGATGCTGCATCTATTCCTATCGTTCCAAAATTAGATGAAAATACATTTTTATAAAGAATGTTTTCTAAGGTGTGATCTGTAGTAATATAAAAGGCTGCTGCTATATTGTCTTTCATTTGAAAATCTTTCATCAATATTTTATAAGAAAAAGGAAGATCAAAAAAACGATTATCATTATTTTCCCCATTTAGTATAGTTTGATTCATTCCATTACCAATGATATTTATATCCGATTTTATACTAATTAAATCAGGAACAAAAATGGGGTCCAATAGGTTTGCAAATCTTATCGTATCATTTGGACAAGCAGCCTCTTCTATTTGGAATCTTAGCGTTTCGAAACCTGCATCATTACTATTTGTAACTATATGATTAACAGGTATTGTTGAAGTAGACACATTGACAAAGCCCACAGGACTACAAAGAATGGACTCTGTATCAGAACCTGCTATCCAATCCGTCACAGGATTAAATCCTATCATCGTACCATTTCTAGGGGAATCCCCATCTTCCAATGCTCTTAAATCGAAAACAGTTGTACTGTTATTTCCTGTAACAAAATCGTACCTCAAGATCACTTTGTTTCCCTTTTTAATCTGAAGATAATCCATAGAAGCTTTCATCCACTCACCACTAGGCCTTCCTCCTATATGTATTTCATTTGTATTTGTAGGTCCTGTAAATGTAATACTATTTGCAAATTTCAATACTCCGCTTACCCATACATAAACGTTACTCATTGCCGTTGCTGTAGGTTCAATTTTAATTTTGATGTCATTATCTACTCCAGCTATTAAATCTACACCAGCCGTCTTAAAGTCGAAATTTCCAAATTCAGTAAAGAATATTTCATCACCATCAATGGCTATCGAAAAAGCTCCTTCTTGAGAATAAATTCTTTTTCTACCTGAAATATCATCCAAATTAATTTTTAACTCCACCGTGTAGTCTTCATTTGAAACCAAGGCTATTTCTGAGTCATACGGAATGGTAATCCTTTTATTTGAGTCAAAATCAAGTTTGGAAAAGCCTTTACGTGAAGCAAATAAGAAATAATTGTAGTCTTTAGCATCGTCAATTGATTCTACTATAATATCATTACCATCACCTACAATTGAACCATCCAGAGCTGGACTATAAAATTCATATAATATATTCGGCTGTGAATTAGGAATCCCCACCTTCACTTTTTTAGGACAACTATATGTTAAAGAAATTCCTTGTGGGAGAGATGCAATTTGAGATCGCAAATCAGAACGTTGAACTTCATATGCACCTATATCAACACCTAATATTTTTACTCTATCATTACCATCCAAATCAATACCACTTGTAGGACCATCAGCAGTATTCCCATTGTTATATGCACTTCCACATTCTGCTATTCGATAATTGTCTTGATTATTATTAATAAATATTGGATCTTTGGTTGAATTTCCAGTTCCAGGCCACGTCGTTGGGGAATCTATGACTGAATAGGATGCATTTAAAGTCGAACCAAATAAATTGATACTAGAAGGTGCGTTATTATAAACAATTGTATTAAAGAATTCCGTAGTGGTATTGAAATTATCTATTCCGCCATTATCAAGACCTGCTGAATTATCAGCTATTGTAACATTTCTTAAAACACTTACTGCATTTGCAATCCCATCCAGTGAGATTCCACCACCATAATTTATTGCTGAATTATTATGAATCAACACATTTTCAAGTTCTATAGCATTTTGAGTTGCATACATGCCTCCTCCTAGACTAGAAGGAGAAGCGTTTTCATTATATCTGATGATCATATTCTTAAAAATACCTTCAGTCGCATAAATTCCTGCGCCATTTAATTCTTGCAAGTCATCATTGTAAGCATTTTCAATAACTAAATTAAAGAGTAATGCTTCTTGACTTATCTTAACAATTTTTTTTGTGTTATCGGTTTTTAAAAGTTTCGAGTTAATATTACCAGAGAGAATTGTTTGGCTGAATTCATTAAGTTGATTACTCAATGGATCATACCCTCCAGCTATTATAGTTACAACGTCAATATTAAATGATGCCTCCCTATCTCCCAATGTGACAGCACTACCTATATCAGGATAATATGTACCACATGATATTTTAATAGAATCTGCTGCACCACAAGCATTTGCTACTGCCAATGCATCTTGCAAACTTGTATAAGCATTAACCCATGATAAGCCAGCTCCATTTCCTGTTGCTTTATTATCCACATAAAATGTTAATCCCGAGGTGCCATCACACACAGTAGTTCCTGACTCTGGTATAGTAATGGTTTTTAGATATCCTTCATCACTGTTAGCATTGACATCAACACAAACTTGAATTTCTATTTCATTTCCTATTATTCCGCTTTCAGAAATCACAAAGTCTTGCGGTCCAGTAATGGAAAAACCACAAGAAGATGATGATAAAGTATGACCACTCGCTGGACATCCATTAATATTAGCTAAAGTTATAAAACTTGATCCGTCAACTGAATATTTCACATCCATGTAATCTGTACTTCCTAAGGTTTCCGATTGTTCCCATGCACTGCCTGCTGGAATGGTGAAATCTACTGTGAATGATGAAAAAGTAATAGCACTTATATTGATTATTGGACTTATCCAACAAATCTCCTCATCAACGTCCTCAACATTGATATAACCATTTTGAGTAAAAAAACCTTCGCTATCTATTCCACTTAAATTCCCACCAATTGTCCAGTTCACTCCAGTAAGATCAGTGTTAGCGCAAGACGAAGGATCACTTGTAGAGCAGGGACAAGCAAGTATACCTTTGTTGGCAATGTCGAAAGTCTCTATATATTGGGCTTTTATAAAAGAAATCTCTGTAATGAATATTAAAAGTAATAATAGTTTTTTCATAATTTTTGTGTTTAACTATAGCTATTTACTAGTCTAAATCTATCTTATACATAGCTACGATTAGTAGAAATCCTCTCTGCCACCCAAACATGTGGTTTTTGCTAATAATCAGTGAATTGTAAAACTATTTGAGTTGGATGATTCAAAAATAACAAGTAATGAGATGAAAAAAACGAGTATAATACCTGCATTTGATTTAAAGGAGAATTTGACTTCATCAAAAGAAAGTATAGGACAAGTTAATTTGCCCAGTGTTGTTACAAATTGCTTGTATATTCTTTGGGCTCGAGCCCAAAAAAGAAAATAATAAACCCAATTATCTCTAAATAATTCTTTCATATCCCATTCGCTTTAGTACATTCGCACCCACTAAATGTAACTAAATAACATGCGGAATATTCTAATCATTGGAGCAGGAAGATCGACTACAAGTTTGATCAAATATTTACTTGATCATTCTACAAAAGAAAATCTCTTTATTACAATCGGAGACCTATCCATAGATAACGCCCAAAAATTTACACAAGGTCACCCCAATGCGAAAGGAATTCAACTTGATGTCTTCAATCAGCCCCAAAGAAGTAAGGCCATTAAAGAAGCTGATATTGTTATTTCTATGCTTCCCGCCCGATTTCATATTCAAGCGGCTGAAGATTGTATTAAGTATGGAAAAAATATGGTAACTGCCTCGTACGTAAGCGATGAAATGCAGGCTCTTAATGCAGAAGTTAAAGAAAAAGGGCTTGTTTTCATGAATGAAATCGGGGTTGATCCTGGCATTGATCACATGAGCGCTATGCAGGTAATTGATCGCATCAAAGATGCAGGGGGAAAGATGCTCATGTTCGAATCATTTACAGGAGGTTTGGTTGCACCCGAAAGCGACGATAATCTTTGGCATTATAAGTTTACTTGGAATCCTCGGAATGTAGTGCTCGCGGGTCATGGAGGAACGGCTGAGTTCTTACAAGAAGGATCGTATAAATATATTCCTTATCACCGATTGTTCAGAAGAACAGAATTTCTTGACATAGAAGGATATGGCCGATTTGAGGCATATGCCAATAGAAATTCATTGAAATATAGAAGTGTATATGGATTGGAAGATGTATTGACTTTGTATAGAGGAACCATGCGTAGAGTAGGGTTTAGCAAAGCATGGAATATGTTTGTCCAGCTAGGCATGACAGACGATTCTTATATCATCCCAAATTCTCAAAACCTTAGTTACCGCGAATTCGTAAATCTATTTTTGCCATATTCACCGACCGATTCGGTAGAGTTAAAGATGCGATATGCCTTGAAAATTGAACAGGATGATATCATGTGGTTTAAATTACTCGAACTGGATATTTTCAATAATGAAAAGAAAATAGAGGTCGAAAATGCAACACCTGCACAAGCTCTTCAGAAAATATTAATGGATAAATGGACCTTAAAACCCAATGATAAAGACATGATTGTTATGTACCATAAATTTGGATATGAACTAGACGGTAGCAAACACCAAATCGATAGTAACATGGTCATGCTAGGCGATGATCAGACTTTCACAGCAATGGCAAAGACAGTAGGTTTGCCAGTCGCTATAGCAACATTAAAAATTCTTAATAAAGAAATCACAACCCCTGGTGTCCAAATTCCTATCACGAAAGAAGTTTACACACCCATACTGAAAGAACTAGAAACATATGGCGTAGCTTTTAATGAATATGAAACGGAATATTTGGGTTATAACCCAAAAGGAGGGGCGAGTGTATAGTGGGAATTTCTTTTAATATTACAAAATGTAATTAGACAAAAAAACTAAGGTGAACGTATTCTATTAAAGATATAATAACTATGATAATTGGCAACTTATAAAAATTGAAAAGCCTGTCAAAATTATACGTCTAAAAGGATTTAATAGCTAAGTTTTATACCATCATGAAACTATATTATTTCTCTATCTAATGAGGTTTATCAAAATACCTCTAGGTATATGTGTTTTCTTATCTTGTACTATCTTTAAATATCCTTCCTATTCCTCTCAATTAATCTAAATCTACAAGAATATCCTAAAACTAAAAACTAAGTCAACCCTTACCTTTAAGCGACAATAAAAGCAGTATACTAAGTACGCTTTTTATATGAAAGAATTTTAACATTTGAATGTTTTTTTTGACATAACTTCATGTTGAATTACATTTAAAAACTTAATAAAATTTTATGAAAAAGCTAATAATACTTATAATAGCTATTATACCAATTTGTCTTCATTCACAGCGTGTTGGGGTAAATACAACCACTCCTTCTGGAACAATGGAAGTTGTAGGAACAGAACCTAATGTAACAGCTTTGACTGTAGAAAATGATTCTGGAACAGTCGTTGATGTAAATGTGTCTAGTGCAACAAACAGTGGTATTGGTTTACGAATTGACAATGCTGGACTTGGAAAATCACTGCAAATATTAAGTACTGAAAGTACTAGTGTTGCTCATCTTGCTTTTTTACAAAACTATGGAGAAGGTAGAACAATTGAAATACTAAATGAAAATAGCCTTAATGATGAAATTGTTTTTTATTTAAATAATAAAGGAGAGGACCATGCAATGCAGCTTGTAAATTCTAAAGTAGATAATACGAAAGCTGTTTTTGAAGCATATAATTATGGTTTAGGTCGTGTAATGGATTTAAATAATACAAATGTTAACAATACCCAAACCACTTTATATGTTAGAAATAATTCAACCACTACAAACGTAAGTATCGGATATGCATTAAGAGTTCAATCTGATGCTGCAAGAGCTTCATATTTTGTAAATAAATCAGGAGGACTTAATTCATGTGGAATATATTCACGAAATGAAAGTCCTGATGGAATTAATATTGCTTGTGCTGGTTTAATTGCTTCTGATGGTGGTCAGGCAGGTAATACTGCAATTTATGCTTATGGTGATATAGCAGCTTCATCAAAATCATTTATTATTGACCACCCTATAGATCCTGCAAACAAGTATTTGAAACACTTTAGTATTGAATCCGATGAAGCATTATTAATCTATAGGGGCCAAGCAATTTTGGATGAAAATGGAAAAGCAGTTATTGAATTAAAAGACTACCAAACAGCAATCATTAAAAATATTACGTATAACCTTACATCTATTGGTAGCCCTACTGTTTTTTATGTTGAAGAAGAAGTAAGCGAGGCTGGTCTTTTTGTAATTGCAGGAGATAAACCAGGAGCAAAAGTTAATTGGACAATTTATGCGGAAAGAGATGATGCTTATTTTAAAACGTATCCAACTAAAAAAGTAATCGAAATTGAAAAACCTGAAGACGCAAAAGGCTTGTATATTCATCCAGTAGCTCATGGCAAAACACTAAATGAAGGCTTAGATAAATCTGATAATCAATCTAGAGAAACACAAGAAAAATAATTAAAGTGAGGATTAACGTAACACTAGTTTTATAGAAATCAATATTAACTAGTGTTACATTTTTACATTCAAATAGATTTTTTGATAAAATGTAGAAGAAGGTCAATTTCAAAAGGCTACGTTTTTGTATGTAGTAATTCCCTCCTAGACTTTTCCAATTAGTAAGAAATGTATAATCAAAATTAAGTAAAAAAACCGATAAAAATATTTATAGTTATTTGAAATACAGGGTTTAAAAATAATAATCTTTGTAAATAGAATATTATATCAATCAATTGATTTTCTACCTATTTTTCTTCTTTTAAAATAATTAAATTCCTATGGTATTGTAGACTTACCAAATAATAATACAACACTAAAGTTAACTAAATTTGAATTATTATGAAGAAGAGTAAATTTACAGAAACGCTGAATATCAAGGCGATTAAGGCAAATGAAACTGGTCACAGCGTAGAAGAAATATCAAGAGAATTAGGTATTAATAAAGGCACCTTTTATAGCTGGCGAAAGAAATATTCAGGAATGGTCATCTCTTTATTTATAAAAAGAACTTACGTATAGATAAGTAAAACTTGAACACGTCAAGTTTTAAAATAACTAGAAAACCGTATTCATGTAGTAAGAATAAAACTACAAATTACATAAGAAAAATATATAATGTTTATTTCATTGATGTATATATAATTACCTTTTACGGAAAAATTAGGTCTACGTCATTTTGACGTGATTGCGAAGTGTAAAAGAGTAGTTGATGACGTGTTAATGTAGTTTTTTTAATTCTATGATAATACTGTAATATGCTTTTGAGCATATAAATTTGTTTCAGTTACTGGTCTTATTGCAAGATTATATTCTTACATTTTATATACAAACGAAACTTTATGAATAAACATACATTGCCTTTTTGTTTATTGCTTATAGTTTATCTTTTTGTGACAACTATTCTTGTTGCGCAGAATAGTACATCAAGTAATGAGATTACTATCAAAGGTGTAATCTTAGATAAAGATTCCAATGAACCGTTAATAGGTGCAAGTATAATGGAAGTTGATACGGAAAATGGAATAACTTCCGATTTTGATGGTAAATTTAACTTGCAAGTTTCGGAGTCGGCTTCCATTAAGATAAGCTATATTGGCTACAAAGATCAGATATTACTTGCCACGGAAGAATTCATGACTATTTATATGGAATCTGATGCAGCTGTTGTTGATGAAGTGGTTATAGTAGGATACGGTTCCCAAAGAAAAAGTGATCTTACTGGAGCTATATCTAGTATTGGGGCAAAAGAATTGAAGCAACTTCCCTCCACTGGATTGGAGCAAGCACTTCAAGGTAGAAGTGCAGGTGTTTATATAACTCAAAATAGTGGAGCTCCAGGGGGCGCTATGTCAATAAAAATCAGAGGTTCTGGTTCTACGCTAACTACAGAACCTTTATATGTAATAGATGGGATTCCTATTACAAACGATAATGCTGGTACATCAAATCTGAGAGATGGTCAAGGTCAAAATACCAATGCATTAACAACCATTAATCCCAATGATATAGAATCTATTGAAATTTTGAAAGATGCATCAGCAACTGCTATCTATGGTTCTAGATCAGCAAATGGTGTTTTCATCATTACAACTAAAAAGGGAGCAGTAGGTAAGACAAATGTAAGTTACGAAGTATATGCAGGTACTCAAAGCCTTTATAAAGAGATACCAATGATGAATCTCAGAAATTACGCTGAATACCTCAATGATATAAATCTAGGGGATATTGAAGAATTAGAAAATCTTGAACTTATAGGGGATGGAACTGATTGGCAAGATGTGATATTTAGAGATGCCTATATGCAAAATCATCAAGTTTCATTTTCTGGTGGTAGCGAACAAACAAGATTCTCAGCATCTCTTGGATACCATGATAAAGAAGGTATAGTTCAAGGGTCAAACTTTCAAAGGTATTCAGGTCGACTCAATATCGATCAAACAATAGGGAAGTTCAGATTTGGTATGAATCTCATGGTTTCAAGAACAAGTGAAGATATCGTATTTAATGACAATACTAATGGTGTAATCTACACAGCTTTACTTACACCACCTTTAGTTCCTGATAGAAGACTCGACGGTACTTTTGGTGTAGCACCTTCTGGAGAAAATATCGTCTTAACTTTTGATAATCCTCTTGCTAATGCTATTGAAATTTCAGATGTAAATGCTAAAACGAGATTACTTGGAAGTTTATATGGAGAAGTAGACCTTACACCTTGGTTGAAATATAGAACAGAACTAGCTACTGATCTATTATTTGCTAATCATAATCGATTTGAGCCTTCTTTTGAAAGAGGAAATCAGAGTAAACGTTCAAGAGTTACACGTAATCCTTCTAATTCTACTTATTGGAATAATAAACATTTGCTAACTTTTGATCATCAATTTAATCCGTCAAATAAGCTTACTTTACTGGCAGGATTTGAAGCTCAAGAAGGAACGTACAACTGGTTGTTTGCAGTGCGAGAAAATTTACCGACTAATAATATAAATGAACTAAGTCTTGGTGATGCTGCGACGCAGAACGTTGTGGGTGGAGCAGGTCATTGGGCACTATTATCATATTTTGGAAGGCTTAATTACAATTTAAAGGAAAGATACCTACTTACGACTACATTCAGAGCAGATGGATCATCGAGATTTGGTCCAAACAATAGATACGGTTACTTTCCATCTGTTGCAGCTGCATGGAGAATTTCTAATGAGGATTTTATGAAGCGATTTGATAAAATCTATAATATGAAATTGAGAGTAGGATATGGAGCCGTTGGTAATCAAGAGATAGGTCTTTATTCATTTCTTTCACGTCTTAATCCTGTTGATGTCGTAATAGGAGATGTAAGGACTACTGCATTTACGCCTGCAAATATTGCTAACCCTGATGTAAGGTGGGAAAGTTCTATTCAAACGAATATAGGTCTTGATCTAGGATTATTCAACAATCGTATAGAAGTTGTAGTTGACGCCTATCGCAAACTATCTAGCGATATGTTATTAGAGTCTATTCTTCCAGCAACTGCGGGAAGTTTAGCACCACCTTTTGTGAACATCGGAGAGATGGTAAATACAGGTTTAGAATTTTCACTTAATACTCAAAACACAGTTGGTGTATTTAATTGGAAAACAAGTGCGAATGTCTCTTTTAATAGAAATATGGTTACAGAACTTGGTGACAATGGATTTATAGCAGGCGTAGTTGAGTCATTACCTATCACTAGGACTGTGGAAGGAGAACCGATAGGTCAATATTTTGGACATCAAGTCGAAGGAATCTTTAGAGATGCTGAAGAGGTAGCATCCAGTGCATTTCAAGAAAGTGGAACGAGAGCAGGTGATATAAAGTTTGTAGATTTAAATGAAGATGGAGTGATTGATGATGAAGATAGAACCTTTATAGGTAGCCCTATTCCAGATTATACAGTCAATATTATCAATGATATTAATTATCGCAATTGGGATTTCAGTCTCTTCTTTAGAGGTGTGTTTGGCAATGAGGTTTATAATATGCTTAAGAGAGATATAGCTGGTACTGGAGCGTGGCACAATCAGTCAATAATTGTAGAGGACAGATGGACACCAACTAACCCTGATGGAACCGAGCCAAGAGCTACAGGTTTTGACCCAAATAATAATAGAAGGGTTTCAGACAGATTTGTTGAAGATGGCAGTTTTATAAGATTACAGAATGTTTCTCTTGGATACACATTACCAAGTCAAACACTTAATAAAATTAATGTCTCAAGAGTGAGACTTTACCTAAGTGGTCAGAATCTATTAACTTTTACTGAGTATTCAGGATACGATCCTGAAATTGGTTCATTCAATCAAAATCCTCTTGTTAATGGAGTAGATAACGGAAGGTTTCCAGTGGCAAGATCATTTACTATTGGAGCCAATGTTAATTTTTAAATAAGTAAGTATATGAAATATATAACCTTAATATTATCAATTTTGATTTTAATGTCATGCGAGGGTTTTCTTGATAGAGAACCACTTGATGAATTAACAACTGCAACGTTTTTTAGTACTGCTGAAGAAGCAGATCTTGTAGCTAAGTCTATGTATAGCGCTATACAAGCCATTAATTGGAAAGGGAAATCATGGATGATAGAAGAAATTCCATCAGATAATACTACACCAGGAGGTAATGATCCAGATTTTTCACCAATAGATAACTTTACAACAAGTGCAGATAATCCTCCTGTATTAGAGTATTGGACTGAGCATTATAGACTTGTAACTTTGGCTAATCAAGTATTAACTTTTGTTCCGCCAATCAATATGGACCAAGATCAAAAGGCTGCTATGTTGGGTGAAGCTAGTTTTCTTAGAGCATATGCTTATTTTGATTTGGTAAGAATTTTTGGAGATGTACCTATTGTAATCCAGGTTCCCACTATAGATAGTGAGCTTAATCTAAGTCGATCAGCAGTAGATGAGGTTTATGACTTTATTATAGATGACCTTAGAGATGCCGTTCGAACATTACCTGATTCACGCACAACAGCTGAAAATGGAAGGGCAACAAGCCATGCGGCTAGAGCTTTACTTGCTAAGGTCTTAGTTACTACGGGAGATTATGAAGAAAGTATGACTTTGTGTAGAGCAATCATTAATTCTGGAAGATTTCAATTGATGGAAGATTTTGCGGACAACTGGTTGAGAGACGTAAGTGATAATAACCTTGAATCAATATGGCAAATTCAATATGTAGGATGTGGGCCTGGTAATACAGGTAATGCTCTGCAAGCATTCTTTGCACCCTGGGGGCAAGATATAACTGGTAATACAGATGGATGGGGATCGCAAATTCCAACAGCACCATCGATAGATAATCCAACAACAACAATAATAGACGCATTTAGTAGTGATGACCTCCGTAAATATCATACAATTATGACACCTGGTGATTTTTATCCTATGATAAATGCAGTTTCTGGTGGTTATAATTACCCACCAGCTGGAGCTTCTAGAGGGCAATCGAATATTAAAAAATATGTGATAGGTAGTGGTGCAGATGTATGTTTTATGAGTACTCCTCAGAATCAACATGCGATA
The DNA here is from genome assembly GCA_964566605.1 of uncultured Saprospiraceae bacterium. Lineage (GTDB taxonomy): Bacteria > Bacteroidota > Bacteroidia > Chitinophagales > Saprospiraceae > JAHDFB01. The sequence goes on from CAZMKA010000012.1 coordinate 27,338, forward strand.
CGCTATGCTGATGTATTATTGACCCTTGTTGAAGCTTCTTGTAAAATGAATGGAGGTATCTCAGTAACACCTGATGTGTTGGATGCATTCAATGCAGTCCGAACAAGAGCAGGGTTAGAAACAGTAGGGAATGTAACTATTGAAATGCTATACCAAGAACGTAGAGTAGAGTTTGCTTTTGAAAATCATAGATGGTTTGATTTGCTTAGATCTGGCAATGTAAAAGAAATTATGCAATTACATGGAAAACAGTTTCAAGACCACAATGTCTTGTTCCCAATACCAGAAGCAGAAATGTCAATAAATCCTAATCTCACACAAAATCCTGGATACTAACATGAACAAAATTAACCCATATAAGTATTTAGTACTTTTAACGATGAGTATTTTAGTGTTCTCATGTACATCTTATGGTCCACCGTCTGTGGATGTATATAGTCCAGAATCAGGCTCTGCAGAAACACTCATTACAGTTGAGGGTAGTAATTTCAACGATCTTATTGCTATTAACTTCAATGATGAAGTTGCAGCTGATTTCAATCCATCATTTGGCACAGAATCAGCTCTTCTTTTTAGAGTACCACTTAATGCACCTCTTGGTGAAAATAATATCGAGATTATAACAGATGATGGGACTATAAGTTTTCCATTTAGAGTGACTCTAAATCCACCATCAGTTTTTGATTTTAATCCAAAATCTGCTAACGTATCAGATACAGTTTTTATTACTGGAAAGAATTTTTTTGAACCATTAGAAGTTCTATTTTTTGATTCGATTCCAGGACAAATATTATATAGTCAAGAAGATTCAATTGCAGTTTTAGTTCCCGCTAATGTCGAAAGAGGAAGAATTAGGGTAGTTGCAAATGGAGGTTTTTCTGAAACAGCTGAAGCGTTTTTCTCTACTAAAGAAATTTTAGTTAATAATTTTGATGGTGAAGGTGTAAGATCTGAAACGGACAAATGGCTTTTCTATGGTAGTATAGAACAGAATGCATCCAATGCAATAGTAAATAATTTTCCCGATCCTTTAAATGGTAATTTTTTAAAAATATCAGGATTTGACCCAGGTTCTATTTGGGTAGGGGGTACCGAAAGTCATTCCAATGACCCTAATGTATTTGATGTTTTTGAAATAACTTCAGATATCAATAATACATTCTTGGAACTAGACGTGAACAGTAATGGCAGTGATGATACCCATCTTATTATTGTCTTAGCAGAACGTAATGGCTCAATTAATGACTTTACAGAAACTGTAGCTTTAGATTGGGAAGGTTGGGATCGTATCAGTATCCCACTTAATAGGTTTGCAGATATTGATGGATTCACTCCTGACCCTCAAAAAATCAGAACAGTAAAATTGCATTTATTTAACGAGTTAGGTTCTAGTCAAAAAATGGAAGCTAATATTGACAATTTAAAATTTATAGAAATTCTTTAACTATTCAATAGTATATTATGAAACATATTTTTACTCTTTTATTCTTTTTATCACTTCTCATTTCTTCATACGGTCAAGTATACATTGATGAATTTGACGATGGGGTTGAAAACAATGTTACTTTAGGTACTGGTTATTCTAGTAATGAAGTAGATGGCGAGTGGACTATAACTGGAGATGGAACTGGTGGAGCCTTTGAGGTGTTTTCTATAACACCAAATAATGATGATGGGACACCTACAATCGTAGATATCTCTGAAAATAATAAGGTATTTATTCGTGCAAAGGCTAGTAATTTAGGTACTCAACTAAGGCTTGATGTAAGAGATGCAGCTGGCTATGCCACAACCTTAGCTGGCCTTACTAGTACTTTAGTTAGTGATTATACGGTGTTCGAATTTGACTTTAGTAATAATCTCAACGATGGTGGATATGGAGGTACCTCGTGTATGTCTGCAGATGCACCATGCCCAGTTGATCCGACTCAAATTGCTCAGTTCGACTTTTACGTAAACCCCGGACAAGGTAGTTTTGCTGGAAGTGTTGTATTAGATTACATTGCAGTAGGAACTGCACCAGGTGTTGGACCCGTTTCTGATATTTGGCAAGAGCATTTTGATGATGAAAATGGCTTAGAATTTATGGATGCTCCTGATGTAGGTTTGGTAAATAGTATTTCAGGTTCTAACTGGATCATTACTGGAGATGGAAATGGAGGTATGTGGAATCCTGTGAGTTTACAATTTTATAATCCAGTTACCTTAGATACTACTGATATATCAACTTCAGATGGTAATGATAAGGTCTTTATAAGAATGAGAACCAATACACCTGGAACTACGATCAGGCTTGATTTGCAAGATATCAATTTGATGGCTACTACTGCAGCTAGTATAACAAAACCTATTTCTGATGAATGGGTAACATATGAATACAATTTTTCAGGTGGATACAGTGATCTAGGATTTGGTGGTACTGGCTGTAATATGGATCAAGCACCATGTCCTGTAGATGCAGATAGAATAGCGAATATGATACTTTTTGTGAATCCAGGTACAGGAGCATTTGTAGGTGATGTGGAGATTGATTATATCTCTGTTGGAACGGCGCTTGAAGAAGACCCTAATGCAGAAGGTGAATTGGTATATGGAGATCATTTCAGTGATGGAGATAATTATGTAAATACAACTGCCGCATTCGATTTATCTGTTGAGGAATCTATTTTAAATATTAAAGGTGATGGTCTATCAACGCCATTTTCAGCTGTAGCTTATTCTATCCATGATATGGATACTGGTGAGGGAAGTATAGTTGATGCTAGTGGCAATAATAAAATATATATTAGAGCTAAGACTGACATTGCCAATACATTATTAAGAATAGATTTAGTTGATACAGCTGGCTTTTTAACTACTCAAGCTTCACTTACGAAATTATTAGATACAGAATTTTCAATTCTTGAGTATGACTTTACAGGTCAATACTTTGATGGTGGTTTTGGCGGAACGTCATGCGAGTCAGCTGATGCACCTTGTCCAGTTGATCCAACAACTATTGGCACGATATTATTCTATCCAAATCCTGCTGATGGTGGCTTTGATGGATGTATTGAAATAGATTTTATTTCTTTTGGAGCTCCTATGGGTGAGGATATTGAACCTTATGTTGATGAGTTTGATAATGATAATAGCGATCAATGGGCTGACGCAGCTGGTTTTACAGTAGAGGAGACTGGAGGTGAGTTGATATTAACAGGTGATGGGACAAGTGGAGCATATACTTCATTCAATTATACCACTCACGATACTGATAACAATACTCCAAAAATTATTGATATGACATCAAATAATAAACTCTATGTTAAGGTAAAGTCAACAACAGCTGGAGTGCCATTAAGGATAGATTTAGTGGATCAGGATGGATTCGCATCAACTGAGCCAGCAACTTTAGTTACAGTTAATGAAGATTATGAAATACTAGAATTTGATTTCACGGGTACATATACTGATGGAGGATACGGTGGTACTGCTTGTACAACAGGACCTTGTCCTGTAGATGGTACAGTAATATCAAATATGTTGTTTTATATTGATCCAGATAATGGTGGGTATGATGGTACGATGACTATTGATTGGATATCTACAATCAATCCGCTTGAAGATTTAGATAACGAAGGGAATGGTCCAATTGGAATTGATGAATACGCTGATGATATGGAAGATAATTCGTTAGATTTTATTTCTGATATTGATGGTATTCAAACTATCGCTGAAGATGGTCAACTAAAGATGGTTGGTGATGGCACTTCAGGTGAATTTGCTCCGGTTCTTTATGAATTACATGATGGCTTAGATACTGTTGTTGTAAATGCTGAATCTAATGAGGGTAAAGTGTTTATAAGAGCTAGATCCACAATCGATGGATTACCTTTAAGAATAGACTTACAGGATAATAGCGGGTTCTTGACATCTTTGGCTGGATTGACTCAAAATATGTCTACAGAATTTACTACTTATGAATTTAACTTCACTGGTAATTATTCTGATGGAGGATTTGGTGGTACATCATGCGAGAATGGACCATGTCCCGTAGATGAGAATAGAATTCAACAACTTCTATTCTACCTTAATCCAGGCATAGGGGGAGTTAATGGAGAACTTCATATAGACTGGATTTCATTTGGACAACCTATTGTTGTTGATAATGTAATTGATTTAAATTCTTTAAACTCTGCGAAAATATTTCCTAATCCAACGTCTGACTTAGTATCGCTTCAATTTGATACTCAGTTTAGTAATTCTGCAAGAATTTCTGTTCATGATGTTTCTGGTAAGGTAGTTTACCAAGACAATCTAGGGCGACTAAATGCAGGAACAAATGTGGTAGAGCTTAATGTTAATAATCAGCGTCCAGGAATATATTTCATTCAATTATATTTAGACAATCAATTAGCCTTTATTGATAAGCTAATGATTATTAAATAAGATTTTTTTAGAGTAGCTGAGCACAATTCTCGGCTACTCTAAAAATAAACCTTCAAATATGAATTTAAAAGTAATTATATTTTTTCTTCTCCCCTTTATTTGTTTCTCACAAGATGCATATCATCAAAGTGTGAAAAGTAATTTACAGCTTACATACGGGTTAGAAGGAGGAGTGTTTATTTTTCCAGACACAGAGGAGGAGGTTTTTAATAGTATGTATGAATACGGTAATGTCAATATAAGTAATGAAGCTTCTTCGAATTTAGATTTTTCCATAAACAAAAGGATAATAGTTAATTTAGCAGGAAATAATGCTTGGGATGCTGGGATTGGTATTACTAATGATTTAAGTATTAAAGAAAATGATTTAATTCTAGTTACTTTTTGGGCCAAGCAAAATTCTGAAACAGCTCAACTTTATGCATTTGCCGAAGAATCTACTACTTACGATAAACAATTTTATTTTCCGATTAGCTTTACCCAAGAATGGACTCAATACTTTATTGTTTTTAAATCTTCGTCTAATTTTAATATAGGGAGATTACAAGTTGGATTTCATTTAGCTTCTCAAGTTCAAGAGGTAGAAATAGCTGGAATGAATGCAATTAACTATGAAGAAAATTACGAATTCAGCGATCTGCCGTCTAGTTTTTCACCTTTTGATTACGAAGGTCGTGAAATTGATGCGCCTTGGAGAGCTCTAGCAGAAAGTAGAATTGAAAATATACGTAAAGCAGATTTGAGTATTCGTATAATTGACCTAAATGGAGATCCAGTTGAAAATGCAGTGGTAGAAGTTGATATGATGCAACATGATTTTGGTTTTGGTTCAGCTCTTGTTACTTGTAGGTTTCCAGGTAATAATTGCTATGATGAGACATATGTGGATAAGGTCATTAATCTTGACGGAAAAGGTCATGGCTTCAATGAATGCGTTAATGAAAATGCACTTAAGTGGCGAGGATGGGAACAACAATGGTTAGGAACTCCAGAAGAAACGGTCGAAGCATTCAAATGGTTAACAGATAATGGTATAAGAATGAGAGGACATAATCTCATATGGCCAGGTAGCGATTACCTTCCTACAGATATCAATAACAACTTAAATGATATCAGTTATTTAAGAGAAAGAATTGATGCACGAATTGATGAAATGATTAATCATCCAGAGTTAAGTAATTATGTGAGAGATTGGGATGTATTAAATGAGATTACCACAAATCGTACCTTGGAAATGTCCTTTAATAATGACTCATCTTTGGAAAATGGGAGAAAATTATATAATGAAATTTTCACAAAAGTTAGAGCGTTTGATCCAGGACTTGAATTATATATTAATGATTATATGGCAATTTCATCCGGATCGGCAAATCTTGTTGTTAGATACAAAACTTTTTTAGATGAACTTACAGATGATGAGGTACCTTTTGATGGAATTGGATTTCAATGCCATATAGGTTCAGTACCTAACAGCATCCCTCAAGTAGAGCAAATTTTTAATGAGTTTTATCAACGATACGGGAAAAGAATGAAAGTAACGGAATATGATATTGATGGACAAGTTGATGAAGATACCCAAGCTGACTACATGAGAGATCTTTTGACGCTGACTTTCAGCCATCCTGGTATGGATGCATTTATCATGTGGGGTTTTTGGGATGGTAATCATTGGAAAGATAACTCAGCTATGTTTAATGAGGATTGGTCACTCAAACCATCTGGTGAAGTGTTTATCAATAAAGTTTTCTCTGATTGGTGGACGAATGAAAGTTCTACGTCAGATAATATAGGATTTTCTACTTTTAGACCTTTTAAAGGGAAGCATATGATTACAGTAACTAAAGATAGTATTACTACTTCTGTAGAAATTGATCTTACTACAGATGAAGACATTACGGTTCAACTTCCTCTAACTGATGATCTAAAGAATGTTGAAAAATTTGACTTTGCTTTAGCACCAAATCCAACTACGAATAACTTTTTTCATGTAGAATTTTCAGAGCAATATGAAAACGTGAATCTTCAAATTCTAGATACGAGTGGTCGATTGATTGCCAACCACTATGATGTTAAAAGTAAACAACTTATTTCGATTGATTGCGCTGCTGGCTTATACCTAGTAATCCTTGAAGTTGGAAATGAACGTTTTCAAAAACTACTAACAATTAAGTAAATTATGAATTTTATCTATTCCATTTTATGCACATTGGTTCTTTCAAGTAGTGTAGTATTAGCACAGAATGACCAATTCGCGTTTTTAGATAATAATCTTCCACTAGAGACTAGAGTCGATGATTTAATGAATCGAATGACCCTTGAAGAGAAGGTCAGTCAATTAGTGTTTGATTCTCCAGCTATACCAAGATTACAGGTTCCTGCCTATAATTGGTGGAACGAATGTCTCCATGGTGTTGCTCGAAATGGAAAAGCTACGGTCTTTCCACAAGCTATAGGAATGGCTGCTACTTTTGACCAAGATTTGATGTTTCGGATTGGAGAAGCCATTGCATTAGAAGGTAGAGCAAAATTTAATGAGAATAGAAGAAGGGGTTATATGGATAGATATGCTGGGTTGACTTATTGGTCGCCGAATGTAAATCTATTTAGAGATCCTCGATGGGGTAGAGGTCAAGAAACTTATGGAGAAGATCCTTATCTTATCAGTAGAATGGGTGTTGCTTTCGTTAAGGGTCTACAAGGTTCTGATGAAAATCTAAAAGTGGCGGCTATGGCTAAGCACTTTGCAGTGCACAGTGGACCTGAAAAATTAAGACACACATTTGATGCACAAGTCTCCAAATATGATCTTTGGAATACCTACCTGCCGTCTTTTGAAGCATTGGTTAAAGAAGCGAATGTAGAAGGTGTTATGGGCGCGTATAATAGAACAAATGGTGAAGCTTGTTGTGCACATCCTTATTTGATGGATGAAATTTTACGTAAAAAATGGAAGTTTGATGGTTATTACGTTTCAGACTGTTGGGCAATTCAAGACTTTTTCGAAGGTCATAAAATATCACCTGATCGTAAAAGTGCAGCCGCAACAGCGCTGAACGCAGGTTGTAATCTTAATTGTGGTGATTCTTATGTAGAATTAACACAAGCATTAGAAGCAGGTTTGACAACAGAGAAAGATGTAGATAAAAGTTTACGAGAGCTTCTATCTACAAGGTTTAGACTCGGGCTGTTCGATCCTTTAGGTAAACCAATTGATAAAATCTCTACAGATGTAGTAAGGTCAAAAGAACACATAGATTTGACGTATGAGGCAGCTGCAAAATCAATAGTTTTGCTTAAAAACAAAGATAACATTTTACCCTTAGACCCAAATCTTAGAAATCTATTTGTTACTGGTCCTACAGCCGCAGATGCTCAAGCGTTGTTGGCTAATTATTATGGGATCAGCGATGACTTGAAGACAATGTTAGAAGGAATTTCTTCTTCAGTTTCCAATCATACTGCTATCCGTTATGTACAAGGTAATCTTCTAGATAGACCAAATGTCAATCCTATAGATTGGTATTCAGAAGAAGCAGAAGTTGCAGATGTAACCATTGCTTGTATGGGAATAACACAATTAATGGAAGGCGAAGAAGGAGAAGCGATTGCATCATCTACTTTTGGAGATAGAGAATATATAACCTTACCTCCTCACCAAATTGAATATTTAAAACTTTTAAGATCAAAAGCAAAAAAACTTATTGTAGTGATTACAGGAGGAAGTGCTATTTCTATTCCAGAAATTCATGAAATGGCTGATGCCGTTTTATATGCTTGGTATCCTGGAGAACAAGGAGGTCAGGCTCTTGGAGATATTATTTTTGGTAAAGTAAATCCATCAGGTAAGCTACCTGTTACTTTTGTAAAGACAATCGAAGACCTGCCTCCATATGAAGATTATAATATGCAAGGACGGACTTACAGATATATAAAAACAGAGCCACTTTATCCATTTGGATTTGGGTTGAGTTACGCTGATATTTCGTACACTAACCTCCAGACATCTTCACATAAAATTAAAAAAGGACAAAAGATATCATTGAATCTGGATGTTATAAATAAATCTACTTTGGATGCATCCGAAGTTCTTCAAATATATGTTGAGAAAATTGAAAAATCGGATCGCGATCCACATCATTCATTGAAGTCATTTAAGCGAATACATGTAAAGGCTAATGCTACTGCAAAAGCAACAATTGAACTAGATGATACTGCATTTTCTCAATATGATGATAATGGTGACTTAAAGCTTGTCCCAGGTGAATATAATGTGATCGTCTCTTCTTCTGCTCCTACGGATAGATCAATAGAACTAGGTTGTGATCAGAGACAAATAATTAGAATTAAGGTAAAATAAACAGCAAGCAATACATGTACTTATTAGGATTTGATATAGGAAGTTCTTCAGTGAAAGCTGCACTCATCGATGCCAAAACTCGAAAGCCCTTGGCTGTGGTCCAATATCCTGATCAAGAAATGGAAATGATTTCTAGACAAAAAGGATGGGCGGAACAACAACCTGAATTATGGTGGAGATATCTGTGCTTAGGCTGTAAGGATCTTATCACAAAACATAAAATAGATCCTTCTGAAATTGAATCTATCGGTATCAGTTATCAAATGCATGGTTTAGTCATGGTGAATGAGAAACAACAAGTTCTAAGGCCAGCAATCATTTGGTGTGATAGTAGAGCGGTTTCCATTGGGGAACGTGCAGCTAGGAACCTAGGACAGGAGTTTTGTTTAGAAAATTATTTAAATTCTCCTGGCAACTTTACAGCAAGTAAATTAAAATGGGTAAAAGATAATGAACCAGAAATCTACGAGCGAACGCATAAAGTAATGTTACCTGGTGACTACATTGTCATGAAACTTACTGGAAAAATCAGTACAACTATTTCGGGACTTTCTGAAGGAGTTCTATGGAACTTTAAAGAAAAGAGGATCGCTACCAAACTTTTAGATTATTATGACATTAGATACGATCTTATTCCTGATATAAAGCCCACTTTTCATGTTACAGGAACACTTACTAATGAAGCTTGTGAACAAACCGGTCTTTCTCCTAATACAAAAGTATCTTATAGGGCTGGAGATCAACCTAATAATGCACTTTCTCTGAATGTCTTGCGACCAGGTGAGATAGCAGCTACTTGTGGTACTTCAGGGGTGGTTTATGGAGTTATGGACAAAGCTATAGTAGATGAACAGTCTCGTGTAAATGGTTTTGCACATGTCAATTACACAAAGAAAGAAAACAGAATTGGCGCTCTACTTTGTATTAATGGAGCAGGAATTCAATATAGCTGGCTGCGAAAACAAATAGCCCGTCCAGAACGTAGTTATGATGATATGGAACGAATGCTTTCAAGTGTTTCTGTTGGAGCTGAAGGAGTCTTAATTTACCCTTTTGGAAATGGTGCGGAAAGAATATTTGCCAATAAAAGTATTGAAAGTCATATTATAAATCTAGAATTTAATAGACATGGAAGAGCACACATATATAGAGCCGCAATAGAAGGCGTAGCTTTTGCCTTTGTACATGGAGTCCAAATCTTAAAAGATATGGGAATAACCATTAGTAAAATAAAGGTGGGTAATGATAATATGTTTAAGTCAGAAGTGTTTTCGACGACTATTGCCACATTACTTGGTGTTGATATCGAAGTTTATAATACTACTGGTGCAGTTGGTGCCGCTTTAGCAGCAGGACATGGATGTGGGTTGTATCCATCTATCTACAGGGTTATGTCACAACAAAAGCCTGTAAGAATATACAATCCTGTGCTTAATAATTCAGAGTACTTCAAAGCTTACCGATACTGGGATGATAATTTGAATAACTTCCTGAAATCTAGAGATAATAAAGCCGTACCCAAAGTAGATCACAAAAAACTTCAAGAAAAAGATAAAGTCATCGTCCAGCAAAATATGCTAATTGCTCGCCAAACAAATAAGCTACAAGAAGTAAAAAATCAAATCCATCTTTTAAGAGGAATCGTAGATGATAGAATAATAAACAATATCATTTCCAAATTAGATAACGGCAATCGTCAAAGAGAAAATACCTCAAATCATATCAATCTCCTATCAGAGCCATTTATAGGGCAACTTAATTCTATGTTTCCTGATTTGAGCTTTGAAGAACTAAAAATGTGTAAGTATCTCAAACTAAAGTTCAGTACACAAGAGATTGCTGATAAACTAAATTTGACATATCGTGGTGCGGAAACTAAACGATATAGGCTCAGAAAAAAAATACACACTCCAAAAGGTGTTTCAATATTTAGACATCTTGAAGAGCTAACAGAACACGTCCAATAATTAAAGAAATATAAAACGCACCATACTATAAAAAACGAAGATTCATTCAATTAAACAAAACAATTATGATCCTCAAGGGAAAAAGGGAATACTTTAAAGGTATAGATGAAATTAAGTACGAAGGTCCAAAATCAAAAAATCCATTATCATTTAGGTATTATAACCCTAAACAAAAGGTTATGGGTAAAACAATGGCAGAACATTTCAAGTTCGCTGCAGCTTACTGGCATTCATTTTGTAATACGGGTAATGACCCTTTTGGGGCTGGTACAAGAGTTCTTCCTTGGAATAAATCAGCTGATGCTATTCAAAGAGCTAAAGATAAAGTAGATGCGGCTTTTGAATTTATGACAAAACTTGGATTAAAATATTATTGTTTCCATGATATTGATCTTGTAGATGAAGGTAAAGACCTCAAAGAATCAAGAAAGCGATTAATGAAGGTAGCAGACTATGCGCTAGCCAAACAAAAAAAATCTAAAATCAAAGTACTTTGGGGTACAGCAAATTTAACGAATAACCCAAGGTATATGAATGGAGCTGCTACTAATCCAGATTTCAAAGTAGTATGCCATGCCGCAGGACAAGTCAAAAATACTATCGATACAACGATAAAGTTAGGAGGTGAAAATTATGTTTTTTGGGGAGGACGTGAAGGGTACATGTCTTTGCTTAATACCAATATGAAAAGAGAACAAGATCACTTGGCAATGTTCTTAGGAAAGTGTCGAGATTATGGTCGTAGTCAAGGGTTTAATGGAAACTTTTTTATCGAACCTAAACCTATGGAACCATCTAAACATCAATATGATTTTGATTCAGCTACCGTTGTTGGTTTTCTTAGACATTATGGATTGGCTGATGATTTTAAGATAAATATTGAAGTCAATCATGCTACTTTAGCTAATCACACATTTGAACATGAATTACAAGTAGCAGCAGATGCTGGACTTTTAGGTTCTATTGATGCCAATAGAGGAGATTATCAAAATGGTTGGGATACAGATCAATTTCCATTGGATCTTTATGAGCTTTCGCAAGCCATGCTTGTTCTTTTGCAGGCCGGAGGTCTACAAGGTGGTGGAATAAACTTTGATGCAAAGGTAAGACGTAATTCGACAGATCTTATAGATATGTTTTATGGACATATAGGAGGAATGGATGCGTTTGCTAGAGCCCTATTAATCGCCGATAGAATATTGAAAAAATCTGATTACAAAAAAATACGAAAGAATAGATATGCTTCTTTTGACAAAGGAAAAGGAAAACAATTTGAGAAAGGGGACTTATCTCTTAATGATTTGTCTGAATTAGCACTTAAATACGGAGAGCCAGAGCAGATCAGCGGTAAACAAGAATTGCTTGAAAACATTATCAATAATCACATTTAGAAAAAATAACGATAATGGCATTCGAAACGTTAGATTGGGTCGTGTTAGTTGGGTATTTCATTGTCTTACTAGGAGTGGCATATTGGGTCATTCGACAAAAATCAAAGAATACAGAAGATTACTTTCTTGCTGGTAGAAATGTAGGATGGTTTGTGATAGGGGCTTCTATATTCGCCTCTAATATTGGGTCAGAACACGTAGTTGGCCTTGCTGGAACAGGCGCAGCAGGAAATATTCCGTTGGCACACTATGAACTGCATGCTTGGATAGTCTTGTTGTTAGGTTGGTTGTTTTTACCCTTTTACATGAGGAGTGGGGTATATACGATGCCTGAGTTTCTAGAGAAAAGGTTTGATAGTCGTTCTCGATGGTTTCTATCCATTTTCTCTATACTTGGATATATATTGACCAAAGTGTCAGTAACAATCTACGCGGGAGGTATCGTTATATCTAATTTATTGGGATTTGATTTTATAACAAGTGCTTTTTTAACCGTTTTTATAACTGGGTTGTATACGATTCTAGGAGGTATGAAAGCAGTGGTGTATACAGAGGCGATACAAACGGTGATACTTATCATTGGTGCCTCAATAATAACATTGCTAGGATTGCATGCTGTTGGTGGATGGTCTGAACTTAAACTAGCTGCAGGTTCAAATCATTTCAACATGTGGAGGCCACCTTCTGATCCTGATTTTCCTTGGACAGGGATGATATTTGGAGGTACAATCGTAGGAATATGGTATTGGTGTACAGATCAATATAATGTGCAGAGAACCATGTCTGCAGCTAATATTAAAATAGGACGTAGAGGGGCTATTTTTGGTGCTTACCTCAAAATACTCCCTATTTTTATTTTCCTAGTTCCAGGAATAATCGCATATGTACTTAAGGAACAAGGGGTTTTAAATTACACGAAAAGTGATGAAGTCTTTCCTGCATTAGTCAGTTATCTATTACCTGCAGGACTAAGA
>CAZMKA010000012.1:40464-41001 GCA_964566605.1 uncultured Saprospiraceae bacterium
CGGCAGGCCTTATGGCTGCATTGATGAGTTCTTTAGCATCCGTTTTTAATTCAAGTTCGACCATATTTACAGTTGATATATTTAAGAAAATATACCCTGAATCTTCTGAGAAAAAATTACTTCGAATTGGTCGTATAGCTACAATAGGAGTGATGGTTGTTGGATTCTTGTGGGTTCCATTTTTAGAAAGCTTATCAAAAGGTACATTATATCAGTATTTACAGAGTATACAGGCTTATATCGCTCCACCTATTGCTGCAGTTTTCCTTATGGGGATTTTATGGAAGAGAATGACTTCTCAAGCATCTATTGCCGTATTATGTTCAGGTGTTTTATTAGCCGCAATTCGTATTGCTGCAGAGTTAGCCACAGGAGGAGAGGGGACAGGTATGATGTCTGAATTTGCAAAAATTAACTTTGCGCATCTAGCGATTTACTTATTTATCTTTTATGTGATAATAGCTATAGTTATTAGTTTGGTCACTAAAGCACCTGATGAGGATAAAATCGCAGGACTAACTTTCAGTACATTAACAG
>CAZMKA010000012.1:41011-42841 GCA_964566605.1 uncultured Saprospiraceae bacterium
ATTTTAGATATTGTTGCTTCGGTTGTACTTGTTCTTTGCGTGATAGGAGTATTGGTCTATTTTGTTGGCTAATGAACGATACTTGATTACTAAAGAATGTCAAATTTTAAAAAACTAAAAACAGTAAAATGAAAATTATATATGCGATTGTTTTAGCGCTTACTTTTTATTCATGTGTTTTCTCTCAGTCGCCAGTAGAAATCAATGGAGCCTTATCAGTTAATGGAAATCAAATCGTTAATAAAGACGGTGCTGTAGTTTCATTTGCCGGGAATAGTTTATTCTGGAGTAATAATGGTTGGGGTGGTGAGGATTTTTATACACCATCTGCTGTAAGTTGGACAAAATCAGCTTGGAACGCTACAATAACACGTGCTGCAATGGGAGTAGATGAAAATGGAGGTTATCTGACGCATCCCGGAAATAAGCAAAAGGTAATAACAGTCGTTGATGCAGCAATAGAAGAGGGTTTATATGTGATAATCGATTGGCATTCTCATCACGCTGAAGATTACGAAGAAGAAGCCATTGCTTTTTTTCAAGAAATGGCAACACTATATCATACGTATGATAACGTGATTTATGAAATCTACAATGAACCTCTAAATAATGTTTCTTGGTCCAATACAGTTAAACCTTATTCTGAAGCTGTAATAGAAGCAATAAGAGCTATTGATTCCGATAATTTAATCATCGTAGGCTCTCCTACATGGTCCCAAGATGTAGATGTAGCATCAGCTGATCCTATAACTGGATACATAAATATAGCTTACACCTTACATTTTTATGCAGGTACACATGGTCAATTTTTAAGAAATAAGGCACAAACTGCACTAGATAATGGAATCGCTTTAATGGTAACAGAGTGGGGGACTGTAAATGCGAATGGAGACGGAGCAGTTGATGAAAATTCAGTAAATGAATGGATGGATTTTCTCTGCGAAAACAACATAAGTCATTGTAATTGGGCGCTAAATGATAAAGCCGAAGGAGCATCTTTTTTGAAACCTGGGTCAAGTAATACAGGAAATTGGACAAACGATGATTTAACTATTTCCGGAATTTTGGTGAAGGATATAATTGAAAATTGGGATGCAACATGTGCCGTAACTAATAACGAAGAACAAGCTCATTTTGAAAGCGGAATCGAACTCTATCCTAATCCAGCAAGCGATGTATTGACTACCAAAGTTACCAATGGACTTGATATTACTTCCATTACTCTGCTTGATAGCATAGGTAATAAAGCATTAGAGATCAATAATCCCGAGAACACAATCAATGTAAGTTCCCTAAATACAGGGCTTTATTTAGTGTATATTACTACAAGTCGAGGACAGTTAGTGAAAAAGGTAGTTATCGAATAGATAACATTACAATTTTTTAAAGAAAAGGATTTGGGCGTTGCCTGCGGCCCGAGCTATTCATGGTTTCGCAGAGCTCATCCCTTCCTATGGTCGGGATCACAGCGGAGCTTTGACCATTACTATCTCTATCGCAAGAGAAGTAGAATGCATTCGCTAATAAGTAGAATGTCAAGTTAAATGTATCGCATTTAAGTTGACACATATCCTATTTCATCTTCTCACTTCCTTTGCTAGAAATGGTATAGTATCTCTATCTCGAAAGATGTAAATTTCAACGACTTCTCTTGCTTAAGAACAAGTCAAAACTACGCCAACTAATGTAATCACGTATTTATACGTATTGATTTTAGTTCTTGATAGCTTTAATTTTGTACAGATTGTAATTTATAATTGCGGTTAAAATTCAGAAATTATCCAAAGATAATCGAGGAGAAAAGCATGACCAATCGATTCAGCCTTTAAG
>CAZMKA010000013.1:0-39209 GCA_964566605.1 uncultured Saprospiraceae bacterium
CCGTCACAAGAATATTGAGGGATTACTATGCATTGTCCTTACTTGTGAATATCCCCATTTAAACTAATTCTAATAATTCAAGGAGGAGTTAATACAAATCTTAAGCGTTATTAAAGATAAAATTAGTATTAAATAAAAAAGCCAATCAATACGATATTGACTGGCTTTTATATTTGATATGTAATGAATAATATAACTCATCACATTTATCTGTTAATTTACTATGGTTACATCTCCTTGTATTATTTCTGTAGATCCATCTTCATATAATACATTCAATGAATATACATACACTCCAGGATTTAATCTTTTACCTTTAAACTGACCATCCCAAGAAGGAGCTGATCCATCAAGAGGTAAATCCACTTGTTCATACATCTTTTCACCCCATCTGTTATAAACTTGCAATAGAGGAAGAGCTACTACTTCATCATTTGGAAAGATGAGCCACATATCATTATTACCATCATCATTTGGTGTAAAAGTATTCGGAATATAAACTCGTTTTATTTCTTCAGCTCTAATCATTATACAATCTTCAGCAATACAACCATTATTGTAATCAATTATAGCACATAAATTTATATCTTCTTCAGGAGCTATTTCAAAATTCAGGCATTCAATACCTTCGCATAAGATTTCACCCAAATCTGAAAACCAAGTAATATTATTAATATCTTCAGTTGGTATTTCAGAATTGATAGTATAAATATTACTATCACCTGCTATAACAACTGCATTACCTAAGATTGAAATCTCTTGTTGATTTGGTTGATCTAAAATTACTGTCTCAGTATAAAAACAGTTATTCCCGTCAGCTACAAAAACATTGTATGTGTCACCTGAAAGAGTATCAACAGAATTTCCCACTAATAAATCATTATTTATTAATATAGTATAATTCCCATCTCCTCCACTTGGTGTAACAGTTATTGAACCATTTGTTATATCAGAACAACTAGGATCAGTAAAATTAATTTCTGCAACTGGAGAATCTATAATTCGGATAATTCCATTATCAATATAACTACAATTTCCAACATCGAAACTCACTGTAACTAAGTGGTTACCTGATCCACTAATAGAAGGATCAAAGTTTCCATTAGCATCAACACCCGCACCTGACCATTGAAGGTTAGTAACTTGCGGAGCACCAATTACATCGTATTCAAGTTGGAATGCACCTAACCCTTCTTCAAAACAAACCGGATCAGGTTCTATAAGTTGTAGATCCAAATCAAGGCATGCATCTGTATTACATGAAATACTAAACACTTCATCACCGCATGCACAATCAGAAATAGCTAGTATTTCGAAGTTGACTTGTTGATCAGGATTAAGATCGTCTATGATAAATTCATTAGTTGAAATAGTGCTTTGTTCAGCGCCATTAACAAAAACTACATAAGAGGAAACACAATCAATTTCAGGCCATGAAAATTCTATACTTTCAGTGGTAGCTTCACAATTAAAACCAGGATTTGGAAGTGCAATAGTTTCTTGGACTTCAACATCTAGTGTAAATTCATCAGAAACACATCCATCCTCCTCTACTGTCAATTCAATAGTAAATACACCTATTTCACTAAACCCAGTTTTAAATTCAGAATCTTCTCCTATTATAATACCATTTGGGTTAACCCAATTTAAAATTGTATTATCATTCAAATCTCCAGTAAATAGAAGATCTAAGCTATCAGATATACATACAACAGGATTCGCTTCAAAAATTGCTACAGGTGTAGGTAATATAGTGAAGTTAATGGTATCATATTCTTGACATCCTAAGTTATCATATTCGAATATTATTTCATGTTCTCCAGTACCTGCTGTAGCTGGATTAAACATTCCGTTTTCATCAACAGCAGGACCACTCCATGTTGTAATGGCCGCTTCATCTCCTCCAATAATATCTGCTTGAATTTGAATTAAATCAGTATCACTATCTAAACATATAGTTGTCTCATCAGCTGTCAAATCTACAATTACAGGAGGACAATTAAGTGCTACACAAGATTCAAAATCATCCACATTAGAACATCTATTTGCAGAAATAGCGACAACTGAAATATCTACAATATTACCAGGGTCTAATCCATCAACAAAATAAGATGTATTATTTTGGACACCTATTTCAACACTATTTACAGTAACAATATAACCTGAAGCATTAGCAACTTCATTCCATGTAAATAATATATCATTAGTATTAGGTTCACAATTTATAACAAGAGGCTGTAAAGTATCTTGAACTAAGACTTCAACCACTTGATTTTCTGAAACACAACCTAAGTTATCTACTGACAATTCCATTGTTTTCAATCCTGGTGTATCCCAGCTTATTTCAAAAGGCGCTGAACTGTTACCTGTTGCATTTCCTTGGTCGAATTCCCATGTAAATTCAGCGTTGGAAAACGTTCCTGTGAAAACTACATCTGCCGATTCTGTAATACATATTGTATCTGTTGCTGTAAATGTACTTACAGGTTGTTCTAGAACTTCGATTAATATAGATTCACTGTAAGGACAATCAGTCATGTAGTCAATAACAATTAAGTGTATTCCTGCATTAGCTACAGATGGGTCGAATGTTCCATTTGCTGCATCAACAATCCCATCTCCAGACCACTCTATTGTCGCTTCATCGTCAAAAGGTTCTATTGTAGCTGTTAAGTCTACTAAAGCAGAACCTGTAGTTAAACACAATGGCGCTATTGAATCAATATCTATTGCTATAGGAGCACAATTTTGTGCAATACAAGATTCAATTGTAAAGACATTATTACAAACTCCATTATCCACCGCAGTTAATTGAATTTCCACTTCATCATTTGGGTTTAAACCCGTAACAGCCAACCCTCCTGGAGTTTCATCAAAGACAGCACCTGGAGGTGCAGAATTTATTGTTACTATATAATCATCTGCTAAAATATCCCAAGAAAAATCAATAAAATCAGTCCCACTCATACAATTGACAAATGGTTCTGCTAGTTCGTCAACTACAACAATTGAATCAACGAAAATTTCACTTTGACAAGCTCCCTGACTTACTAGTATTGAAACAAATTTTGTACCTGTAGTTGAATAACTTACATTGAATGGTCCTGGAGAATTTGGATCGGCAGCGTCAATTGTACCACCATCAAAATTCCAAGTATAGTCTCCAGCTGTTAGAGATGTTCCATTATATTCTAAAACAGCATCAGTATTCACACATATTGAATCTGGAAATTCAAATGAAGCTAAAGGTTGTGCAATAACTTCTATATCTTGACATGAAGGATCACTCTTAGCACATCCATTGTCAGCTTCTACACATATTGTATATGTTGTTCCTGGAATTGCATTTTCCCAGTTTACGCCTAAATCGGTGTTAGTTGGATTAATATCTAAACTGCCTGGAGGATCAACATCCCATGTATAAATATTGTTAGGATCATTGTCTGGACTTAATGAATAAATTACAGAATCAAGTACACAAGGATTCAAATCCCAAACAGACAATTCGGGTTCATCAGGTACAAGACCTGAACCAGAAGCATTTATAGTATTTGATGTAAAAATACATTCCATACCAAATCTTTCAACTGAAATCTCTACGGTATAATTACCCGCTTCGATGGGTACTACTATAAATTCATCAAATAAATTCCAATCATCTAAGTTTTCTGACCAGACTTCATTACCATCCAATAACATGGTAAAGTTTATTTCATATAAATTGTTGGGATTAGGAAGCGATGCTCCCAATTGGAATTCAAGCATTCCATCAACACATTCAGGGTCGAATAAAACTGCAAGAACATTGACAAAATCCAATGTTAAGTTTATTACACTATCGCAACCATTAACATCTGCAGCAGGGCAAATAACTTGTGTTCCATTAGGAAAATCGCCCATTACAGTTACATTACAAATATCAGTAACGAAAGTATTATTTGGATCACAAACCATCATGTTAACGAATTCTGCTGGTTGTAGTGGTTGTTCGATTATTGTTACAGATTGTACAAAATCACAAGAGAAACTCGGCGTTTCTGCATCTATTGAATAATCACCTGCTGAAAACAATGCAGGTCCTAGCCATCCTGGAGGTATAACGCCATCAGCTAATTCATTTGCACATACTGTAAAGTCCTCTAAAATTTCTTCCTCTAAAGCAATAACTTCATAACTTGCACATTCCAAGGCGCTACTATCACAACAATTAAAGGCTAAACCACATATTGTATAAGTACCTGGATCATTAAGATTTAAAATTGTACTAAATGTTCCTAGAGGTAAATCTACTACTCCTGAAGGATAATCAGAAGTTGGAGGATCAATTGTTATTTGCAAGTTAGCATTAGCGTCTGCAGGAGGTGGCACTGAAAAAGTAATTTCACCACCTAAACAAAGTTGATTTCCAGTTAAAGGCGGATCAAATGTTGTTCCATCAAAAATTGGATCTGGTTCATCTATATCTCCTACTTCAACCCCAATAACACCATTCGTTAACTCGACTGTCATTTCTTCGCAAACAGATCCTGCCCAACCATCGATGTATAAAATGTAATCATTACCTATTACAAAATTATCATAGGTAATATTAATAGTAGCATCTACACCTGAAGCGTTACAATTAGAAAGAAGCTCTTGATAACTACCTACAGTCTCACAGTCAGCTGGAGAAATAGCTTCAAATAAACCCCATTGAATTCCGGCCATTTGAGCGCCACCACCACCACTTTCTAAACTACATGAATTTGCAATCAATTCAAACGTCATTGATGTTGATCCTGCAGTGAAACCAATATATGTGATATTATTGGCTGCTCCATTATTACCTATGCAAAGATCTATCCCTGCATCTGGCACACCTTGAGTCATGTCAATTGAAATACCTCCCGTTATATCAGCGTTACATATGGAAACTGGTTCAGAACATGAACCTGGATAGATTTCGGTACACTGGGCAGATAAAAAATTATTTAAAACGCAAAATAGTAGTAGTAGAGTTAGACTAAGTAGATGTTTGTTCATATCAATTTGTCTAAATTAGTTATAATCAGACAAATGTAACTATTGATTCTGTATTTCGAGTAATTATAGTAAAGAAATTCGGGGTTTACGACAAATAAGATAATATTTAATGTATATTTTACCTAGTTACAGTAATATTGCCTCTAGTTGTTCTTATTTCACCATTTACCATTACTAATTCTCCTACAAAGAAGTACACTCCCGCTGCAACTTTTCGATTTAAATGTCTTCCATCCCATGTTGAACCTTCACCTGGAATAAAATTAGCATCAGCCCATACCTCAGTTCCCCATCTATCATAAATTCTAAATGAGTTAATGAGAGAAACATTAGGTGATACTGGGATAGAGAATTGATCATTTACACCATCATCATTTGGAGTGAAAATATTAGGTACGTATAATTTTATTTCGTCATCAACCCTTATAATAAGTTGATCTTGATCTATACAACCATTTTCATCAATAACCGATGCTGTAATTTGTGTGTTATTTCCAGGAATGTAAGTAAATTCTGTACAGAATTCACAATCTACTATATTTGACGGCTGCCATATAATTCCAGTTACTTGATTAAGAGGAAAATTAATATCCGCACTAATTGTTACTTCTTCACCTAAGAATATATCTAAATCATCACCTAAGTCAATAGTTACCTGGAATTTCTCCTCCAATGTTACTAAAGAATCCAAGACACAACCAAAGCTATCTTTAACGCTCACTAGGTAGTCTCCTGCGAATAGTCCATTGAAATCAGTACTGTCTGTAAAAGAACTACCTTCTATCGCATATCGCAATGGTTGAATTCCTCCAACAACATTTTGAATGATTATCTCACCATCCATTATATCCGAACAAGTTTGCTTATTAAAAATAAGATCCATTGATTCCAGTGTAGATTCCTCTTCTTCTATAACTATAGTTTCTGTATTGATACAACCATTTTCGTCATTTTCAATAGCAAGTAAATAAGTTCCTTCACCTTCAATAACAGGGTTAAGAGTATTTGAACCAAATGTAATAACTCCATCATCAGTTTTCCACTCATATGAGAATTCCGCGCCTACTGCACTGCCTTCTCCATTAATACTAATGCTATTTACATCACACATTAATCTTCCTACTTGGCTAACTACCACATCTGGATAAAGTGTATCAATTTCAACTACAATTGAATCAATTGTTATACATCCATTATCACCCGTAGCTGAGAAAATAAATTTACCAGCTTCTCCTGTTTCAAATTCTAAGAGATCAGTAGTAAACCCACTTTCACTTAACCACTCTGTTTCAACTACATTTGCTGGAACTTCAGCACTAATGACTGCCGTATCAAACTCACAATTAATGGTGTTTGAAAAAAGTAATGAAACATCTGGAAAAACAGGAGTATTAAATAATTCTATATCTAACTGTGTAGAACATCCATTCAATCCAGTTGCAGTTACAAAATAAGTTCCTTCCATATCAGCAAGTACGTTGAAACCCAAAGAATCAAATCCATTTGGACCTAGCCATTGAATAACTACATCCTCTGTAGTACTTTCTGCTGTTAATAAAATAGGATTATCAGTACAATCTAATGTATCATTGGAAGCACTTAAATCTGGCATTTCGAAATCTGATTCTATATTTATTATTTGTTCAAAAGTACAACCATTTGAACCGGTAACTATCAGCGTGTAATCTCCTTCTTCTTCTACAGAAACATCTTGTAGTTGCGAATCGAAATTTGGACCTATCCAACTATATGTTGAACCAGCATCATCATTAGTAATGAGTATATCAGCTTTTTGATTATCACAATTTAAGTCTTCATTTTCAAAAGAAATTACAGGCTCTGATAAATCTTCTTCAATTGTGAAATTAAATGTAGTTTCACAATTATTATTTGCAACTACAGTTAATGAATAGTCTCCAGCTTCAGTTAAAACAACAGAAGAATCTGTTGAATTAAAAGAATTCGAACTCGCCCATTCTATTGAATTATAGTCTTTGTCGGAATTAAAAGAATATGGTAACTCTTCCGTTACACAATCTAGAGTATCTAAAAGCTCATTTAATGCAATAATAGGATCTTCATTATCAATTACAATGAATGCTGTATCTACAGTAACACAATTATTAGTAGCTGTACCTGTTAAAATATACTCACCTTCTTGAGTAACTATATTCTGTATATCCATTGAAGTATATCCATTTGGACCAGTCCATTCGTAAGTTACATCAGGTGTATTTTCTTGAATATCTATCATTAGTTCTGTTTCTCCACAAAACAACGTGTCACTTACTGCTTCAAATTCTGGTAAATCACCTGTAAATGGAACAACCAAAGTTGTAGAGTCACTACATCCATTTGAACCAGTTGCAATTAAAACATATTCCCCTGGAACTTCTACAACTACCGAAGCTTGATCGAAAACATTGTTAGGTCCTATCCATTGGAATGAAGCACCTGGCGAACTTGTTGAACCCGTTAATGTAGTTTGTGTATTAATACAATCTAAATTATTCGAAGAATTTGCTTCTAAATTTGGTAATGAGCCATCATCAGTAACCTCTATTGTTTTGCTACTAGTACAGCCATTGGGCCCTAAAACAGTAACTGTATATTCACCTGCTACTGTAGCAAGTGGTGATTTTTGGTTACTTGAAAATCCATCAGGACCAGTCCAAGAATAAGTTACATTTTGAGTTGAACTTTCAACTTGTAATAATAAGTTATCATTTAAACAATCGAAACCTTGATCTTGAATTTGTAAATCAGGAGAAATTGTATCTAATTCAACAATAATAGAAGCTGTATCTATACATAAACTTGATTTATCAACTACAGCGATAAAATATTCTCCTGGTTCTTGAATTGCAATTGCATTGGTATTAGCAATAAAATCTTTATTTGAATCTAACCATTCGTAATCTATGAATCTAAAAAAAGCAAATGAAAGAGTCGCTTCGTTTTCTTCACAACTTAAATCATTTGATTTTATTAAAGCAATATTTCTAGGTAATGTGTCTATTGTAATTTCACTAATATATTTAGCAAAACAACCATTTTCATCCTCTACTGTAAGCTCATAAGTACTTTCTACAGTTGAAGTGACTATTGAATCATTTGTTATATTTCCTTGTGCATCTTCCCACGTGTAATCTAAATCAAGATTTGATATAGCGGCAAGAAAACCAGAATCAAAAACACAATTTATACTTTGATCTACTATTTCAACTTCTATTGTGGATACTTCATATTCTAACTCATGAATTTCTTGAAAATTACAACCTGCAGTTGAAAATACTCGCAAGGTATAATTTCCAGCAAATTCAGTTATAATTTCGTCAGTTGAACCTAAATATCCCTCAGGACCTATCCATGCAATACTATCTATTGCATTTAATCCTGAAAGCACGTTAATTGAAAGTGTTCCATTTTGGTCCATACAGGCTATGGGATTGTCTTGAACAACTTGAAAACTTGGTATCTCAGCAAAATCTTCTAAAACTTCTATTTCTTCTACAACTTCGCAACCATCGGATAAAATGGTTACTTCGTAAGTTCCTTCTGAATTAGGATTTATACTAATACCATTATCAATATTTCCATTAGGAAACTCCCATGTGATTTGCGCATTAGGATTATCAATGATAACTTCAACAAAACCTCTTCCTTCAGGACAAATTATATTTTCAACATTTATATCATATTCGAATACATTAGCATCTCCCATCACTTCGATTTGGAATACATCACTACAACCAAAATTATCTGTAACAGTAACTTCATATACTCCTGCCTCTCCTACTATGGGACTCTGCTCGTCATAAGTAAACCCATTTGGACCTGTCCATTCATATTGAAGTGAGCCACTAGAAGCTGATACTGCTATATTAACCAATGGCTCTCCACATGTAATTTCTTCTGCACTTAATGACACAACAGGAACACTACCTGCTTCATTGATGATGACAGATTTTACAGATACACATCCATTGTTTGTCTCAACTGTAGCAGTATATGTTCCTGGTTCATCTACCGTAATGTCTTCGTTAGTATTTGTGAACCCATTTGGGCCCACCCAATCAACACTACTGATAGTTATATTACTTTCTAAATCAATATCAACATTAGGTGAAGTACATGTAATTGAACCTCCTACAATTGTAAGCTCCGCTGCATTGGAGTTAGCAAAAATTTCTATAGTTGTTGTGCTTACACAATTACCATCTGTTAATGTAAGCGTATATGTTCCGGCTTCGTTGACTTCAATACTACTTGCTTGATTATTTCCTGTAACATTTCCTCCTGTAGAAGTCCATAATATTTCAGTATTCGCATTAGTTGTTGAAGGCGAACTATTTAATGTAATGCTAGGAGAAGAACAATCTAGAGTCGTACTAGATGAAGAAATCTGTGCATCTATATTACTTAAAGTCAAATCCAAATTATAAATACTATCACAACCTGTAGATTGTGGAATAACAACTTCATATTCTCCTGCTGTATCGAAACTTTCATCTCCTAAATTGTATGTATCACCAGCACATATCGTAACATCTAAATCAACTTCAATATTACCTTGACTAAGAAATGCAGTAACACATGTTTCATTAATACTAGCGCATATTGTAGGACTTTGACCATTTAAATTGTTCGATAAAGCATCGAAACCCATACTCATCATACTTTCCAGAGTACTTATATCACTATTCAAAACAGAAATACCACATATTGAATACTCTCCTTCATCATAAGAGCTTAAGTTTAATTCTGAACTTACGTCCAAAATCGTATCATTCTGCCTAATTATATAAAGAAAATCATTCTCTAGACCTGGTAATTCAGCTGCATATGTGGGTTGTAAGTCAATATTATCCGGATTATTTTTACATACGAAAAGTTCATTCGTATCAAAGGCTCCCGCATCAGCTGTACAATTATCACAATCCAATCCTTCAGGATCAGCAAAAAATAATGTGGTATTAAGCAATTTTCCTTCATCAAATAGGTTATTATCCAAAATCAATAAATTCCAGTTCCCGTTAATAGAACCAGAATTAAAATCTTCTAAACAACCAGAAAAAGGATAGTAAGAACCTGTATAATCTCCAAGACTACCCCATTCTTGATTATTGGACCATGTATCAGAAAAACCAGCATCCGGGTTAGCAGGATTTGCGCATGGTATAAATAACACCTCCCAGTCTGTTAATGAAGTATTCCCAAAAGAACCTATAGGTCCTACTAGAACAATACTTTGGCCAGCAGGAGATGTTAACTCTATTGTTAAATCACCAACTTGGGAATGTTCGAATTCTAAAAGAATCCCTACTAATGCTTGATTACCAGACAAGTTATCATTCGTAGCACCATCTATAATAATATTTTGACTTGTTGGCACTAAGTCAACAATATCTACTTCAGTATTTGTGGAACACTGACCATAACTATTGTTAAAGATAAAAAGAATAGAAAGTATAGATATACAATATCTTAAATACATATTACTGGGTTAAAACATTTGCTAATTCAAAGCGACCTTTATAGATCACATACTAAAGACACAACAAGTTTACTTTCCCCTATGTAGCTATTTACTGTATAGTTGAAATGTCACATATGCGACATTCTTAATTTATAATTGTAACATCACCATAAATTAATTCTATTCCGCCACTTTCATAAACCACCTCATATGTATACACAAATACGCCTGGATTCAATGTTTTTCCTTTAAAAGTTCCATCCCAACCAAATTCTATATTATTAGCTGGAAAATCTTCTTGGGTAAAAACTAATTCACCCCATCTGTTATAAATTCTAAAATAATTTATTACTTCTATATCATCTCCTCCTTGTATATAAAATACATCATTAAAACCATCTTCATCAGGTGAAAAAACATTACCTGTATATGAAAGATCTAAATCTAAACTTCTTACTTCAATACACGTACTATCGATACATCCATTTAAACTTGTTGCAACAACACACACTTCTGCACCTTGTTCGGCATTAACTGAATAAGATACGCATTCAGGGCCTGCACATACTATTGAATCATTTACAGTCCAAATCGCTGCTTGTAGAGATTCAATACCTCCTGTGATATTTAATGTTATTAATGTATCTGTGATATTTGTTCCAAAAATACTAGAACCTATGTCGGCTATGAAATTCTGCGGATTTTCTAAAACAATTTCAACTTCACCAGAACATTCATTTTGGTCTTGAACCAAAACAGTATAATTCCCGGCTTCAAGATTCATAAATGCATTGTTATCAGTCCAAGTCACTCCATTATCTATTGAGAATTCATATGGACCATTTCCACCTGTCGCTTGTGCAACAATTGATCCAGTTGATTCATCTGCACAGAATGGATCAGCTCCCTCTGTAACCAAGTCTGGAAAATCTGTATTTCTTGTAATTATTACCGTATCAGTATCTTCACATTGATTCAAGTCTGTAACAGCAACAATGAATATTCCTTCATCATCTACATTAATTGTTGGATTTGTAGGATTTTGTACTGTTTCTCCTTTGCTCTCTGTCCAAAAATATGACCAATCATCGTTGCCTGTATCTGTACCCACTTCTACAACTAAAAGATCACAATTCAATAGCATATCTTCACCTGCATCAGCAGTAGGAGCAGGTTCAATCAAGATCTCTACTTCTACACTTTCTTCACCACATGGCCCATTACCAGGCACTGTGTACATGAAGTTATAAACACCTTCTGGTTGGCTAGTTGTATTGAAACCTCCAGTTTCTTCAAACGCATTTCCACTTGATGGATTCGTTGAAGTTTCCGTCCATATTCCTCCTTGATCTTCATTACTAATTAAATCGTGTAGATCGACTTGTATTGGTGAATTAAAACATATCACCATTGACTCATCAAAAACACCTGGATTAGGCGAAGCAATTATATCTAATGTAATTGTATTCGTTGAATCACAATCTTCGAAGGCTTGCTCTAGGCTATATTCAAAAACATAGGTTCCTGGAGTTCCATTAGCCGGATCAATTATCAATCCACTTAATATGCCTGCATCACCTTGAACTACTGACCATGATCCTGACTCAGGAGTAAGTTGTAAACTATCTAGTGAAATCTGTCCTCCATTCTCACAAATAGGAAGTAGTGTTCCCAAAGCAACGCTAGGACATAAGCACTCTCCTACTTCAACAGTTAAACTATAAGATTGATCTTCACATGGATCAATAGCTATTGATGTTGTATAGTCAAATGTATAGAAACCAGGAGCTATATCAGTAAAATCTACATTTGATAGATTAGTTAAATCAACTCCAGTTCCATCTTCATCAGTCCAGAAACCTTGCGCTCCTGATGCCAAGCTTGCTAAATCTAAAAAGGCGGTGTTATCCCCATCTGAATTATTACAAACTTCAGCTGTTTCAGTAACATTTGCTACTGGAGACAATGAGCTAGTTACTACTATTTCATCTATACCTGAACAACCTCCAGCGTCTGTAACTGTAACGTAATATGTATTTGATTCTGTAACTTGGATTGTTTGGGTGTCCCCAAAATCTCCCCAATCATAAATTTCAAATCCAGCACCTGCATCAAGAGTTATAGCTGTACTATCACATATTGCAGTTTCCCCTATAATTGAAGGTGTTAATTCAGTTGATTCGATTACTGTAGTTAATGCTTCTGTTTGACAACTATTAACATCTGTCACTACAGCTGTATAATCGCCTGCTTGTGACACTTGGATGGATTGACCAGTACCTACTAAATCATTATCAAGATACCATTCAATTAAATCATAATCTTCTTCCAAACCTATAAATACAAATCCATCTGTACAGAATGAGAATGTATCACTACTTGCTTGTGGTGAAGGTAAAATGAATTCATCAACTTCAATTAAAACACTTCCTGTACATCCATTATCATCAGTAACTATCACATTGGAAAACCCAATACTTGAAACATAGAATGGGTCATTATTCGTTGTAGTATAGTCAACTATACCATTATTATCTAAATCAATATCATAAGAAGCATAACCTGCTTCAGGCGTAATTAACACTGAATCTCCTGGACAGAAAGTAGTTGTCCCTGCGAAACTAGGTTCAGGCGGAGTGTTTTCTTCCACTGTAAACATCGCTGTTCCTTCACAACCTTCAGTGTCTGTAACAGTTACTGTATAATCACCTGCTGAATCAACTGAGACAGTTTGTCCGTTTCCATCATTACTCCATGAGTATGTTGAGAATCCAGATCCTGCATCAAGAACCAAACTTGAATTAGGGCAGAATGAAGTTGCATCATTCTCTCCAGTAATAACAGGTTCTGGAATTTGATTTTCAGTTACTATTATAGTTTGTTCTCCGCTACAACCTCCTGCATCAAAAACAGTTACTGAATATGATCCAGGTGTCGAAACATCTATAGACTGAACGGTATCTGTTGTTGACCATTCATAACTTACAAATCCACTTCCCACATCTAAAAGAGTTGAATCATTTGGACATATAGATGTATCACCTGCAATATTTGGTATTAAGAAATCTTGAATTGTAATTTCTAAGTTTCCTAAAGCAGTACATCCATTCGTATCTGAAACAATAACATTATACATACCTTCTGAATCTACAAAAAGTGTATCTTCATTTCCTATTACTACTCCGTCAGCATCAGTCCATTCAAAGCTATCGAATTCTTCACTCACACTTAATATAGAAGAAGAACCTTCACAGAAAGTAGAAGCTCCACTAATTGAAACAGCTGGATCAGTAAATGGATTTATTGTTATACTTTGTTCTCCAGTACAACCAGCTGAACTAGTCACAGTTACAGTGTACGAACCTGGACCTACTAATATACTATCAGATGATTCCATCGTACTCCATTCATAAGATTCATATCCTTCCATAGTCGTAATAAAAATTTCATCTCCATTACATAATCCTTCAGGTGCATTTAACTCTGGTGTCGGTGGCGGAACTTCAGTAACTGTGTAGGTTCCTTCTACAGTACATCCTATTAAATCATCAAAAACTTCTAAGGTATAATCTCCTTCTTCAGTTACATTAACTGTTTGTCCATTCAATTGACCTCCTGAAGGCGTTGTCCATACGTATGTAAAGTTAGCGCCTGGCTCTCCATTTACTGCGGCTCCCTGTAAAAGTACTGATCCACCTGGACAGAACTCTCCTGTTTCAGGAGTCGAAACAATAAATAAACTAGGTTCGTCAAGTATATTCAAACTTACTTCTATTTCTCCCGTACAACCGAAATCATCAGTTACGACTAAATTAAGAGTATAATCACCTGGTCCTACAATATTTCCATTGTAGTTTAATGTCTGATTTGGAAAACCATTTATTCCTGCACCATTCCAGTTAAAAGAATAATTCGGAGTACCACCTTGTGGGGCTGCATTAAATACAGTAATAGGATCATCAGGACATAAGATTGTATCACCCTCTATCAATACATCGAAACTTGGGTTTATAAATAGACTGACATCATCAGTTGAAGTACAACCATTGAAATCTGTAACGGTTAATACATATGTTGCAGATAAGGAAGGTGTTGATGAAGGATTAGATACATTATCAATAGTTGCGTCTCCCCAGTCATATGAAAATTGACCAGCTCCACCTGTTGCTGTGGGGTTTCCGCCCAAAACTGCTTGCACTCCTTCACAACCATCTATATCTGGACCAGCATCGACTTCTATATTAGGAAGTACACTAACAATAACCTGCGATTCCAACCCTGGGCACCCACTTTCATCACTTGCTGTGACTTCATAAATAACAGTTTGAGCAGTAGTAGCATTATTAGTGATTACATCACCAATTACTAATCCTGAACCCGCCGTTGCTCCTGACGTATTTCCTTGACTTAAAACAGTCCAAGAAAATGATGCATCTGGATCTACAGGATTCGTTTGCAAAACAACATTTAATGCGTCTCCTGGACATATTGTTGCTGTAGCAGGTTCTGCTTCAGGACCAATACAACAATTTAAAGTTAAGTTTAATGTTTCTGGTATGTCACTAGCACATGTAGAAGGACCACCATTCCAATCACCAGTCTCACCGTCAGCAAAGGTAAACATGCTTATACTCAAGTCTGTACCTTGATCAGTCGGAAGTGCAGAACAATCAACATATTCTAAAGTTGTTATTGAAAACTCTATCACGTATGGCCCCATATTGCAATTACAACAGTTCCCATCTCCCCAAGCATTATCAATAGGCATTCCATCATCTGTTGCAAACCAACCAGCTGGCATTGGATCATTTGGCATTGTTCCATCAATGATACAACTAGGCAACCATGATGAATGACAAATATCAATATCACCATCACCGTCTAAATCTTCAATTTCAATATTAGTAGTAAAATTATTGTAATCCACTACACCTTGATTATACCAATCCCATGTTCCAGCTCCTATCCCTTGCACATTAAAACTACCCCCATCAAATGAATTAGTATCCCACCCATTTCCGAAAACAGGCACAATACCTTGAATCCATTGGCAATTATTTCCTGATGAAGTCCAATTATCTATTGTAAATCTAAAAGTTACAGTTTCTCCAGGAAGAAAAGGACCAGTTAAGCCAGCTGGAACTGTTTCAAGGGTATTGTCTCCATTAGCACACGCATTTGCATCATCTGTTGTATTTAAACATAATTCAAAATTACCTCCATCTCCAAATTCGTTACTAACACCTATTATATAAGTAGTGTTTGGTGCAATATCTTGCGCATTAAGCGAGGCTTGACCTGCAGCTCCAGTAACACACGGCCCCACTAATACAGCTCCTCCAGAACAATTCCATTCAAATAATTGTATAATTGGATCATCTATTTCAGTACTAGTTACTAAAATATTTGTAATCGATGCTGAGGCATCCGAAGTAAACTCATACCATACTGTTTCTTCAATTTCCATGTTACAACCTAATCCTGTTAATCCACTAGAAGAGGCTAAAATATTACAACCATCTACACAAGTAGCGCCAGCATTTGATGTAATTGTTCCTAAATCTTCTGCTGTAGAACAATCATTATTAACACTACAACCTGGTGGAGGACCTACTTGTGTAACACATATTTCAAAATCACCTTCATTTTCTTCAGTTGTTGCAACCCATATATAATAATCTTCTCCAGGCATTATAAAAGCATCATCAATTATATCGGTTCCAGTTCCTCCACAATATACATTGGGATTAAAAGTAAAGGTTCCATTACAAGTAGGTGAAAATTGTCCAAAAACAACTGTAATTTCATCTGATCCGGTTAAATCAACTATATCAATTTCAGCTAGTAAATTACCACTTGTTGCAGTGAATGTATAAAAAACTCCTTGATCTGGAACATTAGGACATATTGAAATATTCGTTGCAAAATCTACATTTGCATCTGTTGTTGTTCCAGGTATACAAACTCCATTAGCAGGAACAGTTTCAGCAAAACATGGTTCATCATTCATAGGCGCAGACAAGTCAATATTTGTTACACATAACTCGAAATCATCCTCTACATTATTGTCTGCTGCATCATATAGACTAACCAATAAGGTATATGTATTACCAACTGTTAAACCACTGAAATTTAAAATTTCACCTGGCCCTCCTGTAGCACAAGCTAATTGATTAACTCCTGCAAACGTACAACTTGTAAGTTCTAACAAAGCAATATTCATGAAAAACCCACCTCCTAAGTCACCAAAATCGACGATTAAGTCAGGACTACCCGCAACAAATTCGAACCATACGTTAGGCAAATCATTTCCCACAAAACATCCTGGCTCAACAATATCAAATGTTGCCATTGTTGTAGAGTAACCAGAAACACAAGTTCCATTTAGTAGTGATATAGGTCTAGGTTCATCACAATTATCATTGGGAGGCTGAGCGGATAGCTTGCTAAAAGAAAATAGAAGAAAAAAGAGTAGTAAAGTAGTATGTACCTTCAAAATTACCAATATTAAATTATAAATATTGGAAGGCCTAGTGAACTCGAATTCTCAACGAATATATAATTTTTTTTTGATTTCCTTAACACTTAAACGCAGCAGTGACAAGGAAGCAATGTACATATTGTAATTTATTTTAATATAAAAACACAAATCATTCAGAGTATTAGATGTTAAAAACAGGTAAACTTGAACTTAACTTTATGTTATAAAAAAAGCGAGTAAAACATTGATTTTACTCGCTTTTCATCTTACTTTATAACGTTAAATTATTGTTTTACAAATCTAATAATCTTATTCTCATCCCCTTTTGTAATTTTCATAAAATACAAACCAGAGCTCACATCCAAGTTAAATTGCTTTTGGAATTCCTGACTTGTATTTACGAATATTCCATTGACTAATTCTCGCCCTGCAACATCAAGAATAGAATATTGAAAATCAGCGAATTGACTTGAATTAATTTCAAGGACAAAAGAACCAGTATTAGGATTTGGGTATAAATCAATAGACGTATTCTCTATCTCGTTTATACTGTTTATCATTACTGAAACTAAACGCTCTATAGTATCTTGACAATTCATTCCATTATCAATAATCAAGGTAACGATATAATCACCTGTAACGTCATAAGTATGTGTAGGATTTTCCTCTGAACTTCCTGTATTATCCCCAAAATCCCATGATATAGTTCCTGTTCCTGTTGATGTATTTGTGAAATCTACTTCACCTTCTGTTACTAAATATTCGAAATTAGCAACAGGTCCATCTACAAGATTAATGTACTGAACAAACTCAACTGTATCTGAACCATATTGATTTTCAACAATTAACTCTACATTATAATTACCTGCAACTGTATATTCTACAACAGGATTTTCATCATCACTTACAGAAGGATTTCCTCCCTCAAATGTCCATTCAAAGGATGTAGGATCATCTTCAGACATATCATCAAATGTTATAATTGCAGGAGCACACCCTTCAGTAAAACTCGCTTCAAAATCTGCATCTGGGTATGCCGTAATATTAATTGCTGTAGTTGTCGACACTGTACCACATTCGTTCGTAGATTGAAGTTCTACCGTGTATACTCCATCTGCCGGGAATGATATTTCAGGATTTGAAATTGTATACTCTTCATCGATACTACTCACTGTCCATAAATAGCCAGTCGTATTCGTGCTTTCTGCCTCAAAAGCAACAACATTCCCGTTCACATCACTTGAAATAATTACTTGAGGCAATGTATTAATTGTAATGTAATCTTCGAAAGTCTGTGTATCACTTCCACTTTCATTTGAAACGGTAAGACTTACGTCAAAAACGCCATCTGTTTCATATTCTATTACAGGATTCTGTGCTGTACTCGTAGAAGGGTTCCCTCCTTCAAAAGTCCACAACCATTCAGTAGCATTGGTAGATGAAAGGTCTTCAAACTGGATTTCTGCAACAGTACAACCATTATTAACATTAGAAGTAAAGTTAGCAACCGGGAATGAAGAAACTAAAACTTCAGTTTCTGTAACTATCTCTCCACATTCATTATAAGCAGTCAATGTTACATCATAAGTACCATATGCATCGTAAACGTGTGTTGGGTTTTCCAATGCACTCGTTTCATTATCTCCAAAATCCCATAAATATGAATTTGCATTTGTTGATGTATTCATAAAATCAACAGTGAGCATGTTCGAAATCGAAGTGAAACTTGCCTCAGGAATATCATTAACAACAATGTAATTCATTTCTGTTACTTCATCAGTAAATCCATCATTGCTTGCAATTAATGTTACAGAATACGTTCCTGCTTGCGAATAAGTAACAACAGGCTCTTCTTCTGTTGATGAATTTGGTGTTCCTCCTGGAAAACTCCATTCAAAATCAGTAGCATTAGCAGAAGATGTATTAGAGAATTGTACAATGAAATCAGCACAACCATCTGTTACTCCAGCATTAAATCCTGCACTAACTGCTGTTACTGCATTTATCTGTAAAGTAAATTCATCTTGTCCACAGTCATTAAATACAGTTAATGTTACCGTATAGTTTCCATCTTCATTGTAAGTATGTACGGGGTTTTCTAAAAATGATGTTTCATTATCTCCAAAATCCCACAGATAACTATTACCATCAACTGATTCATTCGTAAACGAAAAGATTAAGTCATTATTCGAGAAAGAATAATCCGCTTGTGGTAAATCTCCCACTATTATAAATTCATCTAGTGTCAATTCATCCGACCCTTCCTCATTACTTACCACTAGTTGTACATCATATTCTCCTGCTGCTTCATAAGTTACAACAGGGTTTTCCTGAGTTGATGTACTTGGCGTTCCTCCTTCAAAAGACCATAAAAATGTTTCCGAATTTGAAGAAGAATTATTTTGAAACTGAACTTCGAATTCAGCACATCCTTCTGTATCAATAGCCGTAAAATTAGCGAATGGCAGATTACTGATAACCAACTCTTGCGTAATAGTAAAACTTCCACAAGCATTCGATGCAACTAAAGTTACAGTGTATTCACCATCTCCATCGTAAATATGAACTGGATTATCTTCAGTAGAAGTCATATTATCTCCAAAATCCCAAAAATAAGAATCTGCAAATTGTGTCAAGTTTGTAAAACTTGCAGTATTATTATTTAAATTAAAATTGAAATCTGTTTCAGGTACATCATTCGTTATCACTGCACTACTCGAAGTATATGTATTTGTACCACTTTCGTTAATAGCAGTCAAACTCACATCATATACTCCTCTTTGTGTATAACTTATAACAGGATTTTCTAATGTTGAATTAGAAGGAGATCCTCCAGGAAATGACCATTCGAACGAGTCTGAATTTTCCGAACTTGTATTGGTAAACTGTACATCAAATGAAGCACATCCTTCAACTACATCTTGTGTAAAGTTTGCAAATGGCTGTGTTGCTATGGTTATTGTTTGCGAGAAAGAAGTTGTTCCACAAACATTTGTAACTAATAATGTTACAGTAAATGTTCCATCTTCAGTATAATTATGAATAGGGTTTTCATCAGTACTACTTTGGCCATTCCCAAAATCCCATAAATATGTATCACCTGCAATTGAGTTATTTACAAAATTAACTGTTGGGCCATTTACCACAGCGTTAAAGTTTGTTACTGGAACATCAAGTACAGTGATGAAATTTGAAAATGTTATCTCATTCGATCCTGCTTCGTTAGTCACAGTAAGTGTTACTGGATAAACACCTGCCGTTTCGTAAATAATAACTGGATTTTGAATTTGTGAGTTATTCGGCGTCCCTCCTGGGAAAGACCATTGCCAGGTATCAGGACTATTGAACGATTGATCTTCAAAGTTTACTAACAATGGAGAACATCCACTAGAAACATCGCTTATAAAATTTGCTATAGGCGGCTCATTTATAAAGCAGCTAGCAACTAGATTTACATTATCAATGTATAAATTATTTCCATAATCACTCACATTCTCTAGTCTTATAGCGAACTGACTTTGTCCTTCGTAAGACGACAAATCAAGTGATATACATGAAGGTCCATATGTTGTTGACACACACCAATCTCCTGCATCGGTAGGAACAAAAGCTTGTAATAAATCTGGATGAGATGCGAAATTCCCACTTCCATTTTCTTGCCCATCAAACAATAAATCAGTAAAGGTATTTCCACCATCGGTACTTGCCCATATTCTGAATCTATCGCTATTATTATTGTTGTATCTAGCATAGGCATATTCAAGTTCCAAAGTAATTTCATCTCTTCCTGAAAGATCAATTACTCCACTTTGTAAGCCATCAAGTTGATTTACTCCGTTGTTATAATCAAAATTATCAATCCATGCAACATTACTACTACCACTAGAACCTGAAACGACTCCTGTTTGCCAAGTTGTAGAATTATCAGGATTAGTAACTGTCCAGTTTGTTAGCCCTGAAGAAAAATCATCGTTTATTAAAAATTCGTAACCATCCGAATCAACTATTATATAACCATTCTTAGTTTCCGTATCATTTCCTGTATCATTTGTTGCAACTAAAGTCACATTGTATACACCCGTATTATTATATGTTACTACTGGATTCTGATTAGTTGAACTTGCAGGACTACCTCCTGAAAAAGTCCAATTCCAACTAGTAGGTGAATTTTGTGTTTCGTCAAAAAACTGGATTGATGCTCCAGGACATATATTTGTCAAGTTCGCAGAGAAGTTCGAAACTGGTGGTGCAGGTGGAGCACATATGTCCAAACAAGTTCTTGAATTATAATGCGCCTCAATGTCTGAAATTGAAGTTGCTGACCACGTTGTTGATCCATTTACTGAAGGTGCCATTATAAAGCTTGAACCTGATGCATCATGAATTGCATCAAAGTTGTGTCCTGTTTCGTGAGAAGTTAACACTCTAATAAAAGTTGCATTGTTCGAGAAATCTTCTAAAATCGCATATCTACTTCCTGTACAAACCACCCCTACATAAGCATACCCTATCGTTGATCCATCGAAATCTCTTGCTGACCATAAGTGTCCTATATCATGCGTTTGTGAAAACCCATTTGGCCCCCATGATCTGAAATCGGGTAATAAAATATCTACATCTGTACTTGCAGTCCATGGATCACATGTAGAACAGTCACTTACATATTGCTCTACAATCACAAATTGAAGTTCGTCTGCAAACTCATCATCATAATTTCCTTGAACATTGTTCATAACACCAACATTCCTTGCTATCACATCTACTGTACTGCTGTTGTATTTATCATACATCAAAAAATCACTTGCCATACCCAATTCTACCTCGTAACACAATCCCATGACAGAACTCTTTTCTTCAGGTTCCAATTTATCAGACATTTGCTTGGTTGCAGTAGAAGCACAGAAATCCCCTTTAGGCATTACAGCATCTTTTCCGTAGTATACAATATATAAATCAGGCTCAGCACCTGGAACAATAAAACGCAAAGGTTCTATGTACCTACTAAATCCTTCTCCTTGAACATATAAGTAGAACATGTTTTCCGAAACGGTTAATCTTGCGTAAGCAGTCCCGTTTAATACATGTCCTTTGTAAGGAAAAACCTTTATATCTTCATTCTTAAGCAAACCTTTTGAAGTCGTATTGATTACTTGGCGATCGATTAAATCATGCTCTGGAACAAGTTGTAAAGGCAAAACATCATTTTTACCAATATTCAATATAATTTCCTGTGGACCATCAAATTCACTTAGCCTTTCAAAGTAATCTTGAACAGGTAATTTTATTATTTCATAATTTGAAATCTTATCACTGAGATCTAATTCGACTTCTTTTTTTATACTTTCATTTTCAAGTGGATTATCTTGAGCTATTAATTGAAAATTTAAAATCAAAAGTAGTAGTAGCGAAATTTTATTCATTAAAATGTCTTTAAAAGGAGTTATTTTATGTCTTAGGTAAACTTTTCATGAGCTTTCAAACGTTAAATATACGACTTCAACAAGTAACCAACATAATCATATTGGAAAATAAATTAATATGTTTATACTTGTACTTTTTAAACTCATAAAATAACATAAAGTTTGAAAATATTCATAATCAACAGACTACGTAAGTCTTCGAAATGCTTTCTACCTATCACATCAATATGTTTTTTTGTATTTTTCATGACAATTAATGCCTATTCACAGACCTATCGGCCGGATAGTAAAGACTCAGAAACATTTCTTGAAAAAATATATGTAGGTGCATATGTCAATAGTCCATTCATAGGTGGGAATACAAATGCAAGTGTATTTGCACTAGGGCTTCAACCTTTTGCAGGTTATAAATGGAACGAATATATTTCAACTGGATTAACTATTAGCTATGATTATACGTACGTATGGATTCCTAGCTCCAGTTCAACTACAAATCCTAATTATAGTCTAAGCGATATTTCAGCAACAACTTTTGCAAGAGCTACAATAGCTCAAAGATTTATGTTTCAAATAGAAGGTGGGTATTATTCACTGCAAAGAAGGACCACTTCTTTTGGTAAAGAAAGAATCAACTTTCCAGTTGCTTATGTTGGAGCCGGATACACTAATCGATTTTATGAGTTCTTAATAACCTATGAGCTACTCGGAAATTTAGCTTTTAACACTGGTCAAATTCCTTTTAATTATAAAATAGGATTCGTTAAGCACTTTTAAAAGTTTTGGGCTTAAAGCCCAAAAATCATAATCTATTTTTCCTTAAAATTCTATCCTTGCCCCTAGTAAGAAGTTACGCAATGCCTGTGGATACAATCCTGTAAGATTTTGTTGCGTTGTATTTTCACCTTCATATCGAGCATAAGGATCAACAGCAGGATTATCGAAAGATGTTCTGTATCTATAAACCCATCCGTTCGAAACATACTCGTTATTAAGTAAATTATTCAACTGTAAAGTCAATGCTACGTTCTTCACCTTCCAAAAACTAGTTTCATAAGAAATCTGTGCATCCATGTATGAGAAAGCATCAAGCTTAGCGAATTCGCTACTTGTGTTATCTAGAAATTGTGACCCCACATACTTATAATTTACTTGCGCATTCAATTTATGTTTCGAAGCTTCAGGTAGTAAAGAAAAATTCGAAACGATGGTATGTAATTGATTCGGAGAAAGTGCTAAATCTGTATTTGTATGTAGCACTTCTTCTTGTCCCCATGTATCCCAATTATCAATAAATTCAGTAAATTCAACTGCTTTATTTCTCGAAAAAGTACCAAAATAACCTAATGAAATTCGTTCCGTTATCTTTCCCATTAATCCTATCTCAATTCCTCTTCTATAAGAGTCTTCAATATTCGTTCGAATCGGTGCTCCTACATCATTTAATTGTCCTACTGGAACCAACTGATTTTCATATTGCATATTATATGCAGTTAAATTCACATCCACATACTTGTTAGTCCATTCTAAGCCTAGTTCAAGATCATTAAGTGTTTCATGTTCTGGTAAAGTATTATTAGTTGCCGCTCTATACTCTGCTCTACCTGGTTCTCTATTCGTTCTCCCAAAAAATGCAAAGGCTTTTAAGTTTTTGCTTGGCACAAATGAAGCTCCCACTTTCGGATTGAAAAATACTTCACCATCCGTAAGGTCAACATCTATTCCATCATCATCTAATCCACTTAAAGTATAATTAAAAGCTCTTAATTGTAAGTCGACAAATGGGTGAAACATGCCGAGATTTAAATTTAATCGTCCATAAATATTCCCCTCTCTTTTTATCGCATCATTTGTATAATATCTAATGGAGAATTGTTCTTCAGACATTACTGTTTCCCTCCATATCACGTCACCATAATGTAATCCTACATATTGTGACAATCCTCCTCCTAAAATGAAATTAAATCTATCCTTTTTTACTTCCATTGAAAAGATTCCTCCATAAAATAAATTACTCAACCATCTCTGAATAACGATATCTTGCGTCAATGAATCTGGAATATTGAAATCCGGACCAAATTTATCTGCTTTATAGTTTTCAAAATAACCTTCTCCTTGAGTTCCATGTGCTGTAACATTAAGTGTTACATCACTTGTTAATGCTTTATTGTAAATCAGCTGAACGTGATTTTGTCTATAATTATCTATTTCATTTTCATAGGCTACTTCTCCTTCTTGTTGATTATATGGATCTTCAAAGGTTTCAGTACCTGCAGTATTAAACGTTCTATTAGTTTCCAAAAACTGATATGGCAATCCATTCCAAGCTTGATAAGTGACTTCGCCACCACTAAAAACATTTAATGTAAGTGATGAACCTTCATCTACTCGTGAAGCCGAGAAAAAATAACTATTAAGATTCGCAGATGCTCGATCTACATATCCATCTGAATTAATAATAGAATATCTTCCTTCTATCGAAAACTTATTATTTAACAACCCTGTCCCTAAATGAACCGATGCTTTATTCGTATTAAAAGAGCCTAATGCACTTGAAAGAATTGCAAAAGAATTTTGTCTTGTTTTCTGTGTATTTAAATGTACTGTAGCACCGAAAGCACTGGTTCCGTTTGTAGAAACCCCTACTCCTCGCTGGACTTGAATATCCTCTACATTAGCCAAGAAATCTGGTAAATCTACCCAAAACACATTTTGACTTTCAGAGTCATTCAACGGTACTCCATTAATTGTTACGTTCGTTCTTGTAGCTTCCGAACCTCTTACTCTCACACCAGTATAACCAATTCCTGTTCCCGCATCAGATGTTACTGTTACAGAAGGCATCCATCTCAACATATAAGGCACATCCTGTGCAATATTCCTGCTTTGAATTTCTTCTCTTTCGATTGTTGCATATGGAATAGGATCATCCGTTGTTGCACGAGTGGCTTCTATATTGATTTCGTTCAATTGAAAAATATCACCTCCTAAAACTAAATCAATTGATAAAGAATCATTCACAATAATCTCTCGTTCTACGGATTCATATCCTATATAACTAGCTTTAATCGTATATCTTCCTGGTTTTACATTCGTCAGTCGAAATGATCCATCTTGAATTGTAGATGTAGCGTAGGGAGAATCCTTTAAAAAGACTGAAGCAAAGTCAATCGCTTCATTATTTTCATTCGTTACAGTTCCCTTTACAGTAAACTGTGAAAAAGCTATGGAATGGCACAATAAAAAACAAAAAATTCCTGCTAAATATTTCATAATCATAATTTTACACTTCCGAAATGCATTTTGGCGGAAGCCTTAAAAAAGTAAAACAATACTGCAGGGAAATACGAATAAGAATTAATCCAAACTATTTATAAGACAATAATTCGGAGTTAACAAAGACAATTGTCTTTGACTCATTTCCCTTGGCAACATAACTTGCCCAGGTTCTGTGGGTATAATCTCAGCCTGTTCCCAAATATTAATTTCGGTTTTATCAGCACCCCAAATGAAACTGTACCGCAAAATTAGCAATAAAAAGCTTTCAACCAAAATTATATATTCAAAGAATCTATAACATTTAAGGTTTCTTGAACATCATTCGCTCGATTACCTTTCAATATTTCATACCTTACTCCGAGTTTATTTAACCAATACTTATATCTTTCAAATAGTTTTAAACGATCTCCTTCACTTTCTCGCTGTGGATCTTCCTCCCATGGAATATCAGGATAGAGTAAAATATAACAATCTACTTTTTGGAGATAAAACCACTCCATGGTATATGAATCTGCAAATCCATATTTTTCTTCTTGCCATATAATTAAAGTCAACAAGCACGTATCAGAAATAATAAATTTTTGTCCTGAATTTAGAGCTTCAAGTTGTTTTTGGAATTGAATGGAAGCAATATTTTGGATGTCTTGTTGCTTATAATCTAGTCCATGTTCATCTAGATATGTTCTTGCTTGTTCTGCAATAAAAGTCCCTTCTATATGATTTTGGAGTTGATTCCACAAAGTTGTTTTACCTGAACTTTCAGGCCCTGTAATAACAATATGTGTAGAATTACTTTTCATAAATATTTTAAATGTTAGAAGGATTAAACTTGTATTAGTATTTTTGAGTTTTAAATGTAAAGTTAATGCATACAATAGAGCCATATTACAAATGGCGGGATTTATATTCTGCTGAAACCGATGAAAGGTCTCCTTTCTATCGTAAAGTTTATAATGAATTTTCCTTTACACAAAAGGTTTACAACTACTTCATTCACCCACAGTGGGATGACTTTGGGTCAAGTACACTTTATGCAAAAATAATTTTTGCTGAGTATTCTCAGCAATATGCAGTGATAGAATTAATTGGTGAATGGAATGATTGTCTGCATAATGATATCATGTTTTTCAAGAGAAACATCATAGAACCTCTCATGAATAATGATATCAAGTATTTCATAATTGCATGCGAAAATGTGCTAAACTTTCATGGATCCGATGATTGTTATTATGAAGAATGGACAGAAGAAGTTAATGATGAAAGAGGTTGGATAAGCTTCATAAATATTTTTACACACGTACAAGAGGAAATGCAAAATGTCGGTCTTCAGTTTCATGTCAACTTGGGCCCTGCCCTTAATGATGTGCACTGGCGAGGAAGAAAACCCCAACATTTATTCGAAGAAATAGAGCGAAGAATGAATTCTACAGTACGACAACTAGGCTATTAATGCATAAATCAGGATTCGTAAATATTTTGGGTAGACCCAATGTTGGAAAATCGACATTACTTAACGCTCTCATGGGAGAAAAGATGTCTATCATTACCAGTAAACCACAAACTACTAGGCATAGAATTATAGGTTTACTAAGTACGGATGATTACCAGATGGTCTTCTCGGACACGCCGGGAATTATCTATGACCCGCATTATAAGATGCAAACTG
The DNA here is from genome assembly GCA_964566605.1 of uncultured Saprospiraceae bacterium. Lineage (GTDB taxonomy): Bacteria > Bacteroidota > Bacteroidia > Chitinophagales > Saprospiraceae > JAHDFB01. The sequence continues at coordinate 27,345 of CAZMKA010000013.1, forward strand.
CAATGAATAGTTTTGCATATTCGGTACTAGACGATGCAGATGTTTTATTGTTCGTAACAGACCTTTATGAGAAATACGATAAAGACGATCCCGTTTTCGAAAAGATAGAAAAAGTAAAAGCACCAAAGATTCTTATCATAAATAAGGTTGATCAAATAAAAGAACAACAAAAAATTGACTTGGATGAATTTTGGGGAAGCTTGGATATTTTTGATGATATGATGTACCTTTCAGCAAAAGAAAAAATCAATATCGACGGATTGATGAGTAAGCTAGTTCACCATCTACCAGAGGGTCCTGCGTATTATCCTAAAGATCAATTAAGCGATAAACCTGAGCGGTTTTTCATCAGTGAAATCATTCGTGAAAAGATATTAGAGCAGTATAAACAAGAGATTCCTTATTCCACAGAAGTAATCGTTACAGAATTTAAGGAAAAAGAAAGTGCTAAAGGGCCAATAATTCATATTTTTGCAGAAATATACGTTTCCAGAAAAACGCAAAAATCTATTATAATAGGAAGACAAGGAGCAGCTATCAAAAAACTAGGTACTGCAGCAAGAGCTTCCATTGAAGAATTCTTGGACTCAAAAGTCTTCTTAGAATTATACGTAAAGATTAAGGATAACTGGAGAAACGATGACAAATGGCTGAAGCAATTCGGTTATAAAAATTAATTATGCCAAAGATAGTGGCCATTGTAGGCCGTCCCAATGTGGGCAAATCAACATTATACAACCGTTTAATAGGTGAACGACAAGCAATTATTGATAACCAGAGTGGCGTTACTCGGGATAGAATATATGGAGCTTGTGAATGGAACGGAAAACAATTCACTGTAATTGATACTGGTGGATTCGTGAAAGGTTCCGACGATGTATTCGAAGCTGCAATAAGATCTCAAGTTCAAATTGCAATAGAAGAAGCACACGTAATAATATTCTTAGCCGATGTAACAACAGGAATTACAGACCTAGATGCTGAAGTTGCTGATATGCTTCGTAAAACTGATAAAACAGTTTTCTTAGTCGTAAATAAAGTTGACAACGGTAATAGAGCTATGTTGGCAAACGAGTTTTGGGGACTAGGTTTCGAAAACACTTTTTTCATTGCTGCAATTTCTGGTAGTGGAAGTGGAGACTTACTCGATGCAGTAACTGACGCTTTACCTCCTGAAGAGGAAGAGGAAGAAGAAGATATTCCAAAAATAAGTATCATTGGCCAACCAAATGTTGGTAAGTCGTCATTGACAAATGCACTTTTGGGAGTAGAAAGAAACATTGTTACTGATATCGCAGGGACAACAAGAGATGCCATTCATGAACGTTTCACTAAATTCGATAAAGACTTCTACATCATAGACACAGCGGGGATCCGTAAAAAATCAAAGGTCCATGAAGATCTCGAATTTTACTCGGTGATGAGAGCTGTAAAAGCTATAGAGGAAAGCGATGTGTGTATCTTAATGATTGATGCAACACAAGGCATTACTTCCCAAGACCTTAACTTGATTAAACTAGTTGTTAAACGTAAAAAGGGTCTGGTACTTGCTGTTAATAAATGGGATCTTATAGATAAAGAAACCAATACTGCTCGAGACATGGAAAAAGCCATCAAAGACAAAATTGGTATTTTCAATGATATTCCAGTCGTGTTTATCTCTGCTACAGAACAACAAAGAACTCTTAAAGTAATAGAACTTGCTTTAAATGTTTATAAAAGTAGAACACAAAAAATCAGAACAAGTGTACTGAATGATGTCATGCTTGAAGCTATAGGCAAATATCCACCACCGAATTATAGAGGAAGATTCTTGACTATAAAATATGTAACACAGTTACCTACGCACTACCCTAGTTTTGCTTTCTTCTGTAATAACCCGAAGTATATAAAAGATTCTTATCGCTCATATCTTGAGAACCAAATGAGAAAGCATTTCGACTTCGAAGGAGTGCCTATTACTATTTATTTTAGAGATAAATAATGGAGTATATTTCAACTGAAATAGAGGGATTGTTCGTTGTGAAACCACGAGTATTTGCTGATGAAAGAGGCTATTTTTTCGAGTCTTATAGCAAACTCAAAGAAGAGAATAGTGGTATAAATTACAATTGGGTTCAAGACAATGAATCTTTCTCGGAACGTGGCGTATTACGCGGTATGCATTACCAATGTGGTGAACATGCGCAGGCAAAATTGGTTCGTGTAATAAAAGGCGAAGTTCAAGATATCGTAGTTGACATAAGACCGAACAGTCCTACTTATGGGAAGTATTTTTCAATCGTTCTAAGCGAGACAAACAAAGAACAGTTACTCGTTCCTCGAGGTTTAGCGCACGGTTTTCTTGTGTTAAGCGAGAAAGCGATATTTTCATATAAATGTGACAACTTTTACAATAAAGAAAGTGAAGGTGGCATTCATTTCCTGTCGGAAAGCTTGAAGCTTCCTTGGGAGAAAATGGGAAAATATACCGTTTCAGAGAAAGATGAAATATTACCTTCTTTTGGAAACCATAAAAGTGTGCAATGAAAATCTTAGTTACAGGTAGCAAAGGACAAGTAGGGAGAGCAATAGCTAAACATTCTAAAGACAGCAAATACACATTCCATTTCACTGATAGGGAAACTCTAGATATAGGAAATCAAGAGGAAGTAGAAGCATACATTTTGGGCTTAAAGCCCAAAATAATTATAAATACAGCAGCTTATACAGCCGTAGACAAGGCAGAAGAAGACGCAGATTCTTGTCACTTAATTAATGCGAAAGCTCTGGAATTCCTTTCGCTCGCCAACAACCAACTAAAACAACCTGCATTTATCATCCATATTTCTACAGATTATGTCTATCATCCCAAACATGATAATCTTATCACCGAAGCAGAACCTACTAATCCTCAAAGTGTTTATGCACAAACGAAACTCGAGGGTGAAAAGCTACTTTCGCAATATTCCGACCAATTTACTATCATAAGAACTTCATGGGTTTATGACGAAGATGGACACAATTTTGTTAATACGATGGATAGGCTCGGGGGCCAAAAGGATAAACTCAATGTAGTTAACGATCAAGTAGGCAGTCCTACTTATGCAGGTGACATTGCGGATATTATCATGCGAATTGTTGAGAAGATTGGTGTTGATAAACTTGTGCTAAAAGAAAATAGCATCATGAATTTTTCGAATGAAGGATTTACTAACTGGGCAGAGTTTGCTGAAGAAATCATGCGCATTCAAAAACACGATTGTAAAATTCATCCCATTCCTACAACTCAATACCCCACCCCAGCAAAGAGACCATTAAACTCGAGACTAGATAAAAGCTTGATAAAGGAAGTGTTGAGGATAGAAATTCCACATTGGAAAGAATCTTTAGCTAAATGCTTACAAAAAGACTGAAAATCACATATAAAAGTCATTTTAAGTATGAAGGTTCACAATTTATCGTTAAACTAGCAACAACAAGACCTTACTAAGCGTCTATAATTGTATATATTTGAATTGATGAAGCAGAAAATTCTATTCATACTATTTTTCAGTGTAATCTGTTTTTGGGCGCAAGCCTCGCACAATAGAGCCGGTGAAATAACTTACATCCAAGTAAATGACTTAACCATCATTGCGACCATAACCACTTATACCAAGTCCACAAGTATTCAAGCAGATAAAGACTCCGTCTTTATGGACTGGGGAGATGGAACGACAAATTTTATCAAAAGAACCAATAACGGTGGTGCTGGACTAGAGCTAGAAAACAATGTGAAATTCAACACATACGTCATGGAACATACGTACCCATCTAGGGCAACGTACACCATGTGCATGATTGACCCAAATAGAGTTGCATCTATCCAAAACCTGAATTTCCCGAATTCATCCAACATCAGATTTAGTATTCAGACAACATTTACTTTAGTAAACACGCAATTCAATGGAACCAATAGCTCCGTTCAATTACTTCAACCTCCTATTGACCTTGCATGTGTAGGTGAAGTATTTATTCACACACCGAATGCATATGATCCTGACCAAGGTGATTCATTGGCATTCGAATTAACAACACCTTACGAAGAATGTGGTCAATTCGTAGATGATTACGTACTACCGGATCAAATTATTCCCGCTAATAACAATTTCAGTTTTGACACTTCGACAGGTACAATTGTATGGGATTCACCTCAGAAAGAAGGTGAATATAATGTCGCATTCTTTATTTATGAATATAGAGACGGAGTGCTTTTAAACACAGTACTCAGGGATATGCAAATATTTGTTTTCAACTGTGATAATTCACCACCTGAAATTACTGCACCCGATGAAATATGTGTAGTTGCAGGAGATACTGTAAATGTAGAAATTACGATAGATGATCCGGATTTAGGAGATCTTGTCATTTCAAGTGGAACTGGGGCGCCATTTTTACTTGCAAACAATCCAGCAACATTATCACCAATTGATCAATACCTTGAAGTTCCTTACACTTTAAACTTGCAATGGGTTACAACATGTAATAATATTTCCGATAATCCTTACAATATTGTAATAAGAGCTGCGGACAATATATTTATCCAAGGAAATCAGATTAGTGGACTTGCTGACTTACATACTATTGCTATAAAAGTCGTAGGCCCACCTCCGGAAGATGTGCAACTAGAAACACTGAACGATGCTTTCAGAATAGAATGGGATTCGCCTTATGATTGTGAAATAACAGACGATATGTTCTTTCAGGGTTTTTCTGTATGGAGAGCTGAAATGATGATTGATATCCCCTTGGATACCTGTGCGCCAGGTATAGAAGGATTTGGCTATGAAGAAATTGCTTTTGGAATTTTAGATCAAGAAAACAATCGCTATTTTTACATCGATGAAGAGGTTGAAAAAGGTATCACTTATTGTTACCGAGTAATTGCAGAATTCGCACAGATTAGTGAGTTTGGTTTCCCATATAATTTCGTGCAAAGCTTACGTTCAGAGGAGGTATGTGGGCAACTACCAAGAGATATTCCATTATTAACTGAGGCAAGTGTTTTACAGACTGATGCTACGAATGGACGGGTTTCTGTTTCATTTATTAAGCCTGATCCTATTCAACTTGATACTATAGAAAATCCTGGACCTTATAGATATCAAATCCAACGGGCTGATGGAATTAATGGAGATAATTTCACTGATATACCTGGAGCTTCTTTTGTGTCACCATTATTTAGTTCTTTAATTCAACAGACTTTTATCGATGAGAACCTCAACACACAAGACATTGGCTACAATTATAGAATGGCATTTTATGCTGATGGCGTAGATAATTTCTTTGATTTTTCACCGACTTCCTCGTCTGTATACCTCAGTATTAATCCACAAGACCAAGTAAATAGTTTGAGTTGGGATTACACAACAAGCTGGGTAAATGAAAAATACTATATCTATCGGGAAAATATGTCGGGGGTATTCGAAATAATAGATTCGACTGTGGTTAATAATTACAATGATGTAGGACTTATAAATGGTGTGGAGTATTGTTATTATGTGGAATCACATGGATCATATCAACTGCCAGAACTAGATTTCGACATTATCAATAATTCGAATGAGTTTTGTCAAATACCTATAGACATTATTCCGCCTTGTGTTCCTGAACTTACAGTAGAAAATCCATGTGAAGAAGCTGCAGTTGATACACCTGAAGAATTTTTCACTAACATCTTAATGTGGGAAAGAGTAGACTTGACCTGTGAAGAATCCGGTGATATTGCATCGTACAATATATATTTCAAGAATAACATAAACGATGAAGAGGCTGAATTATTAATAAGTATTACGGATATAGCGACTATTTCTTACGAAGATTTACCAGTTAATGGACTTACTGCATGTTATGCAATTAGCTCTGTAGATAGTACTGGAAATGAAAGTGAACTTTCAGAATTCATATGCGTAGAAGATTGTCCTTCCTATATTTTACCGAATGCTTTTACTCCGAATGGAGATGGCGACAATGACAATTTCGTCCCTATCCTATCAAGGTTCGTTTCTCGAATTAATTTCCAAGTTTACAACGAATGGGGTCAGAAAGTATATGAAACATCAGATCCGTTAATCAATTGGGGCGGAGATAATTTCAATGGATCACAACTAAATGATGGTGTTTACTATTATACATGTGAAATTTTCCAAACCACATCAAGAGGAGAGGAAATAAGTTTCAATTTCTTAAAAGGAAGTATTTACCTATTAAAATAGAGTGCATGTTCACTGGAATTATAGAGAATTTAGGAGAAATCACTGCAATAGAAGTTGCAGGTGAGAATAAAACATTTACTGTGAAGTCAAGTTTGACTCCAGAACTCAAGATTGATCAGAGTGTGGCGCATAATGGCGTATGTCTTACAGTTATAGCAATTAACAAAGACGAATATAAGGTTACAGCTATTAAAGAGACTTTAGATATTACAGCTTCAGGGAATTGGCTTATAGGCCAAAAGTTGAATTTGGAGCGGGCGGCAAAGTTGAATGCGAGATTGGATGGTCATATTGTTCAAGGGCATGTTGATTCAACAGCAAAAGTAAAGTCGATAGAGAATGAGAATGGGTCGTGGAGATATACATTCGAGTTTCCATCAACATTTGCACCACTCATTATTTCCAAAGGGTCTATATGTGTTGATGGCGTGAGCTTGACGGCTATATCACCAAGCGACAATACATTTCAAGTTGCAATTATTCCATACACATATGAACATACTGTATTTCATCAATACAAAGTGGAAGATTATGTGAATATTGAATACGACTTAATAGGTAAATATATCTTTAGAAGGGAGTCTCTAGAAAAATATGCATAGTTGATTAAATAAGAATTTAATTGTCTTTTTGAAGAAATAAGTCGTATTGATACTCTTACAATTAATTTGTAGTTTTATCAGGTATCTATTTACTTTAAAATACATGTTGATGAAAAATTTCATTACCTTATCCATTTTAATCTTATCAACACTTCATTTATCGTCCCAGACTGACTACAATCTTGACTCGCTAATTGTGAAGTCTTATCCTGAAGAGGAGGTCCAAGAAAAAATAATTTATACATATGACAATTTAAATCGATTGATCCGAGAAGAAAACTTTGAAACAATAAAAATATACGATCACTCCATAGAAAATCAAATATCGATTACAGAAGCAAATATAGCGGAGCCTTTTGTCGTACTTTTTAAAGAAGTACATAAGCTGGATAATCAAGGAAGACTTATTGTACTTGAAAAGTATGATGTGAATCATACAGAACAATCATTAACGGCTGTAGATTCAATAACTTATACTACCAACGATGACAGATTTAATAAAAAAAGATCATATATAGTTTATGAAGGTTTTTTAACAAAGATCTATTTCGGAGAATGGTATTCCGTATCAGGTGAAAGAAGAGATTCATTCTATAGTATTTCTTTTACTGAAGATAATATTGCAATTAACGAATATATCAAAAAATACTTACTAGATAATCAACAAAGAGATTCAGTATATCATGCTTCGTTCTATAGTTTTTTTCAAGATAGTTATTCATATGATACAAGTTATTTTTCATACACAGATAATCAAGAAATTGAAAATGACTACAGTTTTAATGACAATAATGAACTTATAAGGCATTTAGAAAATGTTACAGATTTCGAAGATGACCACTATTCACACAGCATTTATTCTAGTACTGGTTCACTTCTTTTCAATAAAAAATTCTATTATCCTAATAGCGAAATACAAGACTTCGTTTCTTTTGATTCTATAAGAGAAATCATTTACCAAATTAACCAAGTAGAACTACAAACTTTGTTTTCTACTTCGCTTGAAATATTGGATAATGTATATAAAGTATCATCGATACGTACTCGATATAACCCTTACCTAACAGAAAGTTACTACACAAGTAAATCAGATGTTGTTGATAATTCTGGATCTGAACTTTCTCAATTTAATATTTTACCGAATCCAGCTCAAGCTAATGGTGAAAGTCATATATTATGCAAGACTCCTTACGATAAGATACGAATATACGATGTGCTTGGAGCAATTGTAGATGAGATAAATGTTATTCAAACTACTCAGACTAAAATCAATCTTCCCGAGAAAAAAGGATTGTTTTTTATACGATTGTATGATGGAAATGAACTAGTAAGTTATACGCAAAAGATCATTTTAGAGAATTAAAGCGCTAATCTCATTAAATTATCATTAAACTTAAATCATTTCGATTTTATCGATTTCTATTGAGAAGGATTCGGCTTTTTTGTTTCCTCTAAGGATAGCAATTTCTTCTATTTTACTTCCTTGAAAATCTCCAAAATTTAATTTTCGCCCTCTGAACACAGGAGACAAATTCGCAAGAGGAATAAAAATTTCCTCCCATTCACCTGATGTAGCTATTGACGTTTCATATGAATAATAATCTCTTGAACTTTCTTTAACTCTAAAGCTAAAACTACCTCCATCGCCTTTAACTGTAAGTTTTATATACTCCGTATCTTGTGTAGAAATTGGCTTACAACTATATCGTAAGAGTGAAAATCCTCCATTGTTTTCAAGAGAAACTTTGCCAAAGAATAAGCCATTACCTTCATCTGTCAACTTAAAATTACCTTTTGAAAGCCCTCCCATTACGCCATCATTTACAACTTGCCAATATCGAACATCAGCATTTTCATTAAAATCAAAAATCACTGTTGGCTTGTTTGTAGAAATTAATAATGACAATAGAATAAGGTATTTCATAAACATATAACTCTTTAAACAAGTCAATGTTTAGGAATTTCTATAGTTTAAGGCTTACGCCCAAAGTGATTTTTAAGATAGAAAGAAACAGAGTCTAAACACCAAATTGTGTAAAGTGATGATCTAAGTGTTTGTAGAACATAGTATTCCATTCATCGAGTGTCAATTTCCCAAATGAATGTGATTCTTTCCCATCAAAGTGTTTCTCTCCTAATTCTTTACATTGATTCAAATAAGATATTAAGCGGGCTTTTTCCTTCTCAAAATCTCTTTCATCACTTATGACAAATTGAGGAGCTGTTCTTCCATTTTTGGGATATGGCTTAGGTCCACATACAGCAGATTTTGCAAAAAGTTTGATCATGAACTTTTGAAATGCTCCTGGTTTTTTATGATTATCTTCTAGAGACATTTCATATGCCACATTTACATGAGCAAGCATTTGACTTGCATTCATTCTACCCCACTGAGGTTTTGTTGATGCATCGAATTTGTTTATTCTTTCAGTTAGTTGATCTACGGTTTTACTCTGAAAGATGTTTGGGAATGTCATAAGCTTTGTATTTATTGATTAAAAATAGATAAATCACTTAGAAAATCAAATTCAACTTTTCAAAAAAGTGCAAAATTTCTGTACTACTTTTTATGTAACGTAGAAGAACAGAAACAAAATAGATTAGCTAAACTACCTCTATTAAATCTAACTAAGGTGCTGTCTTAAATTCTAATAAATAAGGATTAAGAGGGACAGCATCTGCTGTTCTAAAATTATTTGACAAGACTATTTGGTATTGCTTATTGGGTTCGAGATCTACATTTAAGGTCCAGGCCTTGTTGCCATTTTCCCAATATCGGTCATTCACTTTTGGGAATGCATTTCTTCCTAATGTTCCCAAATCTACCCCTGTTTGGATTCCGTTCAAAGGCTCAGAAAAAACAAAGGTTATTTCTTTGGTATTCGAATCAACAGACATGTTTCCATTTTCAAATTGTTGGATAGAAACAACTTTGGGCCTTGAGCCACTATCTTCTTTTCGTAAAACAGCTAATGGTTTTGAGAAATAAGATAAGTTGTCAATAAATGTATCTATTGATTCAGTATCCGAATAATCGAGTTCGATAAGCGTTTTAATGGCAGCCTTCTTATCTTTCTGCATTTCATAGAATTTCGCTGCCATTTCATAGCCAATAAAGTAAGATAAATCTCTTACACCAAATTGATTGGGGTAATTGCTCCATAGCCAATTATAAGTATAATTGTAAAACATTTCTTTTTCAAAGGCATCTTTAACTTGGGGATTCTTTTGTCCGAAAGCAATAGCTGGGGAAGCAGAAGCTTGGTTCATTGCATGGGTAGAAATGAATTCTGCTACTCCTTCATATAGTGTTTGATAAAGGAGTTGATCAGAAATAGGATTTTGTTGTGTATGTACGTATTCATGAACGTTCAATAAAACGATATGTTCGATGGGATCATTATCAATAAGCCCTAGTAACCAATCCTCAGTTTGGTCATCAAATTCAGATACATCTGTATCTTTATTCAACAAAGCGAGCTCGGAACCTATAAGGACTTTATCGTTTTGAGTCGTTCCATTGGTGCGCATACAACCGATCGAAAAATAGATAGTAGCTGGTTTTAAAGGAGCATACCATTTTTCAAGTTGTGTAATGCCATTATCTAATTCACTCGACAAACGTTTTGCAAGCATTGTGTTACTTCTCATTGAATTCCAAAAGGCAGGATATTGATTAATCAGTCCTACATATTCTGCTGAAGTATACTGTCTAACCTCCATTAAACTGGTAAGACCTTCTGTTCCACGTTGCGTATACATAGAATCAAATAGTAGGACTTGTCGAGTGGAATCTTGAATATTGGCAACTACATCGTATGCTTCCCAAAACAAATCAATATCTGACGTAATCACTTTTGATTCGGTCTGATTTTCTTTGGGTTTACACCCAAAAAATATTAAAAAGAATAAAAGAACATATAGTATAAAGGGTTGGTTAGAGGGTTTCATAAAAATATTGATTTGAAAGTTATTTTGCAAAAAGCTGTGACATATCCTTAAATGCTTTAAATTCAAGAGCATTTCCACTAGGATCGTAAAAAAACATCGTAGCTTGCTCCCCTACTTGTCCTTGAAATCGAATCGTTGGTTCAATCACAAAAGATACGTTTTTAGCAATCAGTCGATCTCTCAGTTCTTCCCATGCATTCCATTCCAATACCACTCCAAAGTGAGGAACAGGAACATGATGCCCATCTACTTCATTTGTAGCAACTACATCGTTTAATTTCGACTCATCAATATGAATAACTAGTTGGTGCCCGTAGAAGTCAAAGTCTACCCATTGATCTGAAGATCTACCCTCTCTACAGTTCATTACTTCACGGTAGAAAGTTCTAGTTTCATTTATCTCTTTTACAGGAATAGCTAAGTGAAAAGGCATGATTTTGGAAGTCATAAGATCTTGATTTGGTTTTAAAAATAAGTTATGAAAAAAGACTTATTCAAAAAAAATATAAATATACTCACAAATAAATAATCATGAAACATCCTTTAGTCATGATAAGGTGTTTTTATATATATTGTCTAGTTGTAAATAAAACCACAGTCTCTATTCATACTTCAATTTGGAGTATCTATGCTCATTACAGATAATATTATATTAACCTGAGTTCGACATTAACTAGCTTATACATTTCGTTGATTTATAGTTGATTAAGAAAAACTTCTTTTGAGTTTTTATAAATAAATTTATATTTTACTTAGTCTTAAATAATAGAATCATAGAAACTCACCATTATCTTCGTTGAGTTTGCTCCATTTAGCCCACTAAATGTTCTCAATCTCGCCTAAATACTGGTGCTTTCTAAGATTTGTATTGCGCAATTTAAATCGAACTCAGGTTATTAATTACATATTCATAAAAATTCCGTCTTTCTTATAACCATTCTTTTCGAGTGCCTTCATTGATGCAATATTGGATTCATAAACTCCAGTGTGTATTCTTTCTAGTTTGAGTTCTTCAAAACCATACTTATACAGATTGAACCCTATAATGGCGGAAAAATTAAGTTTTATCCTTCGAT
>CAZMKA010000014.1:0-37837 GCA_964566605.1 uncultured Saprospiraceae bacterium
CTATTCTCTCTTCTAATCTTTTGTCTCTTATTCTTTCCGGCACGAGACATTTTCGCCATAGTTGCCTTGATCTTATCTTCGATCTCTTTTTGAGAAACTTCTTTTACTTCCTCAACTTTTTTCTTATTTCTATTTCTGTTACCTTGATTCTTATAGTTGGCAGCAGAAACCTTCTTCCTAGTTCTTTTCCTTCTTTTATTTGGGTCTGAACTTTGAACTTGTGGCTTAGATTGATTATCTGTCTCTTTCTTTTTCTTAGGTTTATTGGAAGACAATTTAGATGCATCTACCTTACCTAGAATTTTAAGACCTTTTAATTGAGGAGTTTTTGCTCTGTGCATTTCCTTTTCAGAAGAAGACGTAGTAATGTTTTCTCCATCTTTTTCAACTCGAGTTAAAACCTCTTTAACAGGCTTATCTTCAATTTTTGGTTGCTGTTTAACAGGTTCTTGCTTTTGCTCAACTTTAGGCTCTTCCTTTGTAACTTCCTTTTCAACCTTTTTCTTAGGCTTCCTTTTTTGGGCATCAAGATCAATTTTACCTAAGACCTTAAGTCCAGGTGCTTTACTTTCTCTTTTAGGTGCTTCCTCAACAGCAGGTTTTTCTTCTATTTTAGGCTCGACCTTTATTGGTTCTTCCTTTTTAGGAGGCTCAACAATAGGCTCTACTTTTTTAGCAGGAGGAGGTGGAGGCGGAGGAGGAACAACACGTTCTTCTTTCTTAGGAGGTGTAACTCTACCTATAACTAATTTATCAGCCTTTTCTTTTTCAGCAATTGATGAGCTAAACTCTTTCTGTAGCTCCTGATACATTTCATCAGAAACTTTCGCTGTAGGCTTGTTCTCTATCTCGAATCCTGCATTTTTCAGGTATTCGACGATAGTCGAAGTTGCTACGTTGAGCTCTTTTGCTATTTTGACTAATCTTAATGCCATTCAGTATTATGTTTTTTTTAAACTCCTAATTTATAGTTAGTTGAGTTTCTTATCCTTCTTTTTCTTCTTCAAATTCCGAAGCTAAAACTTTCATTACTTCGTCAATTGTTTCCTCTTCAAGATCTGTTCTTCTTACAAGTTCTTCTCTACTTAAATTAAGTACAGAACGAGCAGTATCGCAACCGATAGACTTGAATTGATCTATCACCCACTCTTCGATTTCATCAGTAAATTCATCTAAATCTACATCTTCTAATTCGAATTCTTCATTATCTCTATAAACATCGATTTCGTATCCTGTCAATCTAGAAGCAAGTTTAATATTACTTCCTCCTTTTCCTATTGCAAGAGATACCTGATCTGCCTTTAAAGACACAGCAGCTTTCATGCCTTCATTATCAAGTTCTATGTTAGTCACCTTTGCAGGTGTCAGAGATCTTTGTATATAAAGTATATTGTTAGTTGTAAAATTAACAATATCTATATTTTCATTCTTTAATTCACGAACAATTCCATGAATTCTTGAACCTTTCATTCCTACACAAGCTCCTACTGGATCAATTCTATCATCGTAAGATTCAACTGCCACTTTTGCTCTTTCTCCTGGAATTCTAACGATTTTCTTAACGATAATTAAACCATCTTCAATCTCAGGAACTTCTTGCTCCATCAATTTCTCTAGGAATTTCTCATTTGTTCTTGACATTACGATCAAAGGAGCATTGTTTTTCATTTCAACTCTCTTGATCACTCCTCTTACCATATCACCTTTTCTATAGTAATCCCCTCTTATCATTTCGTTTCTAGGTAATACTAGTTCATTACCAGTTACATCATCAATAACAAGTAATTCTCTCTTAAGAATCTGATGAACCTCACCCAAAACAATCTCTCCTATTCTATCTTCATATCTCTTGAAGATATCATCTTTCTCAAGATCCATAATACGAGAAATCAACGTCTGTCTTGCTGCCATGATAGATCTTCTACCGAAATCAGCTAGACCTATTTCCTCATAGCATTCCTCACCTGGTTCATAATCATCATCAATAGAGATAGCCTCAGATATTGAAATTTCACTTCTATCATCTGTAACTTCACCATCGGGTACGATTTCTCTTACCCTCCACATTTCTAAATCACCATTAGTGTTAACGATTACATCAAAGTTGTCATCGCTCCCATACTTTTTCTTGATAAGTGTCCTGAATACATCTTCAAGGACTCTTACCATCGTTGGTCTATCTATATTTTTACTTCCCTTAAATTCCGAGAATACATCTACTAAATTCATAAGCCTGTCTTAAAAACTGATTATGACTTTTATTTTGTTAATATTTGAAAAATCAATCCAGCGATCAATTTCTGTTTTTATTTTTTTCTTCTTTTCACGATGAACTGTTACATAATATACACGTAACTTATTGTCAGCAACCTCTTTCAATTCCGCTTCCAATACTTCTTCGTCATCTTTCAACTCAATAGAAACCTTTCTTCCTATGTGTTTTTTGTATTGCCTTTCAACTAAGGGCTTGTCTGCTCCTGGCGAAGATACTTCCAAAATATATTTTGGACCTAGCCATCCTTCTTCATCGATTACAGCTTCTAGATATCTACTAATTGTTGTGCAACGAGCAAGACTAAGTTCATTATCACTGTCTATAAAAACTTGAACTTTCGAATTATTTTGTCGAATTAAAATCGTAAAACAATCTGAGAATTCTTCTTCAAGAAATTTTGCTTCAAGTAAAGCTTTTATTTTGTCTTCTATCACCTTTATTAATTAAAAAAGGGAACTTATTGTTCCCTCAGATATCAAAAGCTCCACAAATATAACTAAAATATAACTTTCCAAACTACTATGTCACTGAACTTTGTTAACGTTCTTTGTAATTTTCATGAAATTTAAGCAAATAGCTTGATTTTAGATGGAATAATAATTGTTATTTTGCCTATCTTTTGAATAAAAATAAATGCTCTATGATTTCATTTTCACGTTTTTGGAACTTAATGTGCACGAGAATATTTAATATTGTGGGAAATCACAGTCAAAAAAAGAAAATGAAACATTTAATATTATTTGGACCCCCGGGGTCAGGAAAAGGAACTCAAGCTAAAAAACTTGTTGAAAAATTTGGAATGGTACACATTTCTACTGGTGATTTATTTCGATATGAAATTGGTAATGAAACACCTCTAGGAAAGGAAGCTCAGTCTTATATGGACAAAGGCCAATTAGTTCCTGATAGCGTAACTATAGGTATGTTGAAAAATAAAGTAAACATGCATCCTGATGCCAATGGTTTTATTTTTGATGGTTTCCCAAGAACAATTGCTCAAAGCGAAGCACTTGATGAATTTCTTGCAGAAAGAGAAGAATCAGTAAGTGGTCTAATCGCGTTGAATGTTGAAGACGAAGAAATTGTTAAAAGACTTCTTGAAAGAGGAATTACAAGTGGAAGAAAAGACGATGCGAATGAGGAAGTTATCCGTAATCGAATCACTGTTTACAAAGCAGAAACTTCTCCCGTTTATAATTATTACAATGATCAAGAAAAGTCACAAACACTAGAAGGTCAAGGCTCTATTGATGAAATATTCAATAGACTAAGTAAAGCTGTAGACTCTTTATAGTAATATTTATTTGGTTTTAATTTTTGGGGTTAACCCCAAAAAAACACGTTTAATTCACCCAACTGCTAAAATGGCAAATGAGAATTTCGTAGATTATGTAAAAATTTGTTGCCGTACTGGTGCTGGAGGTGCTGGTTCTACGCATTTTCATAGAGATAAAGTAACTACGACTGGAGGTCCAGACGGTGGAGATGGTGGCCGAGGTGGGCATATAATCCTAAGAGGAAATAAGCAAATGTGGACTTTGCTCCCATTGAAATACAAGAAGCATGTGATTGCCAAAAATGGTGGTAATGGTACAGGTTCTCATAAATCAGGAGCACAAGGTGAAGATATCTATCTTGAAGTACCACTAGGCACAATTGCAAAAGACGCTGAAACAGGAGAATTCCTTTGTGAAATTTTTGAGGATGGTGAAGAAGTCATTCTATTAGCAGGTGGTCGTGGTGGTTTAGGTAATAGTAATTTCAAATCATCAACACATCAAACACCACGTTTCGCACAACCAGGAGAAGAAGGGAAAACAGAGTGGAAAATTCTCGAATTAAAAGTTCTAGCTGATGTGGGACTTGTTGGTTTTCCGAATGCTGGAAAATCTACCTTACTTGCATCAATTTCAGCTGCTAAACCCAAAATAGGCGCATATCCATTTACTACTTTAGTACCTAATTTAGGTATCGTTTCTTACAGGAACAATCAATCATTTATCATGGCTGATATTCCTGGAATTATAGAAAATGCTCATCAAGGAAAAGGTCTAGGAATACGATTCCTAAAGCACATTGAACGAAATTCTGTTTTGCTTTTCGTAGTCCCAGCTGACACTGAAAATATTGGCACAGAATACAACACACTTTTACGAGAACTAGAGCTTTACAATCCTGAATTACTTGACAAACCTAGGATTCTAGGAATCAGCAAAGAAGATTTGATTGACGAAGAGCTTAAAGAAATGTTAGTAGAAGATATACCTAAAAACATAGAACACTTCTTCTTTTCTGCAGTGACTCAAAAAGGTCTTCAGCACTTGAAAGATAGACTTTGGGAAACGATGAATGATCAATAGGAAGGAAAATCTGTTAACGTTTCTTCTTCTAGACTAAATTTCGCCAGGAATAATCTCCATCTTTTCACTCGATCATAGCTATATCCGATTTCACGTACTTATACTTCGCATTTTTCTTATCAAAGATATAAGCTGTCCTCTTCGAAATAGTATGAATAGGAATACCATAAGATAAGGTTGCAAACCACCCAGTAGCATGTTCTAGTTTTCCGCTTAGTTCGTAGCCTATTCCTAGTTGTAAATCTAGTACATTCAAACCTGTATAAACGGATAGATTATTGAAATTTGAAGGATTTCCTTCGTTCACTTTGCTCGAAAAAAGCAAACCACCTTGAAATCCAAAAATATTTCTGAATTTGGTTTCATTGGGAAGAATTTTATCATTTTCTACATCCTTTACAAATGTCACTGTTCCATAATTTAAAGAGAGTCCCACTCCATAGGAAGAAAATAATTCAAGATGTCCTAATTCATCTTCCAGATCTACTTTTTTTAAAAAATGATATTTTGCAGCAGGTAAATTTATGTTTGTATGTAACACCCATTTTTTCTGTTCATATATTTGAGTTGTTATGGGTTGGGCATACGAGTAGTTGGCCACTAAAAGCAGCAGTAATAGCTTTTTCATCAAGGAAGGATTTTGATTTTATAACACCTTGAAGGAAAGAATATTGCATTACAAACTCAACAATTACTTATTTTTTTATTTAAGTTAAAAATATATTCAAGGTTTATATAAAATTGTAAACATTGCAATTGATAAGAACACATTTAAATGTGCGAGATATTATAATAGCAATTCTGTTTTAAGGTTTCACTTTAGTTTCAAGGATTATTAAATCAAGTACAAGGCAGAAAACGCAAGGATAGCATTAGCTATCATGAGTATTTCTAACGATGTAATTGCTTTTATAAACTTGAAAGTATGTGCAGTTCTAAAGCAGAATTGGTATAAATCAGTAAATTAATATGTAATAGTTATTCATTATTAGTTTATTGCATACATTTGCATTCAATACAAATCAATTTAATTTCAACGTATGCCTGATTCTATTTTTCACCTAATTGAAGAAGAAAGAAACCGCCAAATAAACGGTATCGAATTAATAGCTTCTGAAAATTTTGCTAGTCCCAATGTAATTAAAGCAATGGGTTCAGTGCTAACCAACAAATACGCCGAAGGATATCCTGGAAAGCGATATTATGGAGGCTGTGAAGTAGTAGATAAGGTAGAAACATTAGCGATCGAAAGATTAAAGAAATTATTTGGTGCAGAGTATGCCAACGTACAACCACACTCGGGTGCACAAGCAAATGCGGCAGTATTTTTAGCTATATTGAAACCAGGTGATAAAATTCTAGGATTTGATTTATCTCATGGTGGTCATTTATCTCATGGGTCACCAGTAAATTTTAGCGGGAAACATTTCCAGCCACATTTCTATGGAGTAAAAAAAGATAGTGGTTTAATCGATATGGATAAAGTAGAGGCGAAGGCAAAAGAAGTACAACCGAAATTAATTGTATGTGGAGCATCTGCATATGCTAGAGATTGGGACTATGCGAGATTTAGAAAGATAGCAGACGAGGTAGGCGCTTTATTATTAGCTGACATTGCCCATCCAGCTGGATTAATTGCGAAAGGAAAATTAAATGATCCTATGCAACATTGTCACATTGTAACTTCAACAACGCATAAGACATTGAGAGGACCAAGAGGTGGAATCATCATGATGGGTAAAAACTTTGAAAATCCATGGGGAAGAACAACTAAGAAAGGTAACCCTATTAAAATGTCATCTATATTGAATAGTGGTGTTTTTCCAGGAATGCAAGGTGGACCTCTTGAACATGTTATTGCTTCTAAGGCGGTTGCTTTTAATGAGGCACTAAGT
Source organism: uncultured Saprospiraceae bacterium (assembly GCA_964566605.1). Lineage (GTDB taxonomy): Bacteria > Bacteroidota > Bacteroidia > Chitinophagales > Saprospiraceae > JAHDFB01. Next base: position 6,531 of record CAZMKA010000014.1, read on the forward strand.
GATGGATTCGATATCTATACAGACCAAGTGATTAAAAATGCTCAAGCTATGGCTTCTACGTTTTTGGACTTAGGATACGAAATTATATCAGGAGGAACTGACAATCATTTGATGTTAATCGACTTACGAAATAAAGGAATTACAGGAAAAGAGGCAGAATTTGCACTTGGACTTGCTGATATAACAATCAATAAAAACATGGTTCCATTTGATGATAAAAGTCCATTTGTAACGTCGGGTATACGTGTAGGTTCATCAGCAATTACAACTCGTGGAGTTATGGAAGATGATTGTAAGCAGATTGTAGAGTGGATAGACTTTGCTTTGATGAATTATGAAAATGAAACGAAGCTTAAAGAGTTAGCTTCGAAAGTTAATGCTAAAATGAGCCAATTCCCGTTATTTAATGAAACTACTAATTTAGTCCCTGCTTAATATAATCTATGCCTCGCTTTTTTTTTGAAATAAGTTATGACGGAAGTCATTTTCACGGTTGGCAGAGGCAAAATAACGCCATAAGTGTACAACAAAAAATAGAGGAAGTTTTTTCTATGATTTATAGAGAGAATGTTGAAATATTAGGTTGTGGAAGAACAGACAAAGGTGTTCATGCCAGCAGTTTTTTCTTTCATGTAGATTTACCTCATTGCAATGACAACGTAGTTTTCAGAGCAAATTCGATTCTTCCTAAATCAATAGCCGTACACCGATTCCAAGAAGTGGGAAATGAAGCACACGCGAGATTTGATGCTATAAAACGAGGGTATATTTATTATGCTCATTCACATAAATCTCCTTTTCTTCTCTCCTATTCATCAAGGATTGTAGAACTCAAAAACATCTCGGCGGACCAACTCAACGAAACTGCCAAATTACTTCTTAAATACAATGAATTTACGCCTTTTTGCAAGGCACATGCTGATAATAAGACGATGAAATGCAAACTGACACTTTGCGAATGGACATACAATGAAGAATCCAAACAATATATCTTGCGGGTAGAAAGTGATCGATTTTTGAGAGGAATGATTCGATTAATTGTGGGAACATGTATATTAGTTGCAAAGGGTGATTTGGCCATTCAGGATGTACAAAAAGCACTTGAAAAACAAGAAAGACTCACTAAAAACTTAAGTGCACCACCTCAAGGTTTATTTTTAAATAGAATATCTTATGAGTATATTACAACCCTTTAATGAGGAGTATTTCATGAAGCAAGCTTTGGCTGAAGCCCAAAAAGCTTTCGAAGCAGATGAAGTGCCTGTTGGTGCCGTAATTGTGCTTAACAATCAGATTATCTCACGTGCTCATAACCAAACAGAGTTATTAACTGACGTTACGGCACATGCTGAAATTCTTGCGCTAAGTTCCGCGAGTTCGCATCTTGGTTCGAAATACTTACCCGAAGCTACATTGTATGTTACGCTTGAACCTTGTATGATGTGCAGTGGCGCGTTGTATTGGTCGCAGATTGGTAAGGTAGTTTTTGGAGCTGCGGACGAGAAACGAGGATTTATGCGATTTGGAAAAGAGCTTCTTCATCCCAAGACAAAATTAGCATACGGAATTATGGAGGCAGAATGTAGCGCTTTGCTCAAAAGCTTTTTTGAGAAAAAACGAAAGATCAAAAAGTTGTATTAATTTGAATGGAGTTTTATTGTCCTTTGCTATTAAACTCTGGTGGATACCAAGCATGAAAGACAATCAATATTTTTAAAAAATAGAATAAGCTAGCTTCTCCTTTTGGGTTCAACCCAAAAAAAGCCCTATATTTCAGTTCAAACGAGCATTCGTATTCATCCGCAGAATAATGTTGTTGCTATCCTGCTGATAGAAAAAACATGAAAGCTTATAACCATTCTCTATGAAGCAAAAGAATATTCCTACTTTATGTATTGCATTGTTACTTGCACTAGGTTACCTAGCAACATACATGTATAAAGCGCCAAAAGCTGATTTTCAAGATCCCGATTTTAATCTAGAAAGCACCATATCTCATCTAGAAGAAATAGCCAAAGATGCACATCCTATAGGAACTTCTGAGCACAAAAGAGTACACGACTACATAGCTAGTGAAGCTACGAAAATGGGATATAATGTGCAGCTTGACACACTTGTCGATCATCAAAATTACTGGGGTTATCATACCATAACTGATATTCACAATATCATCATAACAAAGATAGGAACGAATCCAAAAGGCACCATCGCATTTGCAGCGCATTACGATTCTCAACCCAATACTCCTGGAGCTGCTGATGATGCTGCTCCTATTGCTACTATGCTCTCCATCATGGAAACGATAAAAGATAAAAGCTATGAAAATGATATCGCTTTTATCATTACAGACGGGGAAGAAACTGGGTTAAGTGGCGCATCATTATTTACTCAGTTAAACCCACTTGCACCTAAAATTGAATTCTTATTTAACTTCGAAGCAAGGGGGAATTCCGGACCACTTTTGGGCTTCGAACCCAACACAAAAAACAATTTCACAATGGACATGTATCTCGACTTAGAATATTCTATGGCGAGTTCACTAATGTATGATGTCTATCGATTGATGCCTAATGATACTGATTTTACACATTTTAAAAAACTGGATATAGGTGGAATTTCAATGGCAATAACGGAGGGTTTTGTAAACTACCACTCCATGACAGACACCCCTGAAAATATAGATAAATCAAGTCTCTATCATTATGGTAAAATAATCACTCAATTAATAGATAAACTAGGTAATGATTCACTTGAGGCTGATCATTCTTATGACATGACATATTTCAATACGATAGGTTATCATAGTGTACAATATAAACCAATATGGAATCTCATCTTGCTAATATTGAGTATTCTTTTATTCGTTTTATACATTCCACTTTTAGAAAGTAAAAAGAGCTTTGTAAAAATAATAATTGGACTTTTCAATACAATCTTATTTCTTGCGCTTTCATTGTTATGTGTCTTTGTAATATCATGGATACTAGAGATTGTTTATCCACATTATAAAGCATTTTATAGTAGTAACTTTTATAATGCGAAAGAATACTTCTTGGGTTTTATTATGATAATCACCTTAGTTTTTCAGTTATATGGAATGCTAGTCAAGAAGGATGAAAGAATCAATAATCTCCATTTGGGTGGAATAATCTTTATCATAATCATAGGAATCTTTAGCTACATTTATATTCCTTCAGGCAGTTACATTATAATTGTACCGTTGTTTTCATTTTTACTTCTCCAACAATTAAGAAGGTTTGTGAGTGATAAAAGGACTGTATGGATAGATACATTATCCGCAGTGGTTCCTGTCATTCTTATTGCACCAACAGTGTATTTAGTCTATGTGATATTTTCAGTGGGACAAGCTGAATTAGCAATGATACTATATGCTATATTGATGATTTACCTTATGCCTATTTTTAAAAGAAGCCTGAGGTTATGGACTATGTTAATACTTTCATTATTCCTTGTTTCGCTCATTCGTGGACACACGAGTTCTTCCATTACTGAAAATCAGCCATATCAAGCAAACTGGACATATGTTAATTCAGATGATGAAGAGTGGATAATGCAAAAAGACGATGTTCTAGATCAAGTTGAAAAAGCATATTTTCCTAATTCAGAATTAGTTGATAGAAAATATGGTGTAAAAAAAGCTATGGGTCTGGCTGATCCTGTGACATATAAGATAGAAAAAGATACCATAAATGGAGCAATCAATATTCGATTTAAAACCCATAAAGAAGTCATTCGGATGAGAATGTGGGGACAACTTTTGGAGGAAGCCAACGAAATAGAAATGAGAGGTAAGAAATTCAAACTAAGAGAAACCGCTAAGAATTCTGGCATTCAATTTTATGGGGATATCAAATCAAATGATGTGGTAATGAAATTGAAATTTGACACATTACCTAAAAATGGAAGTTTCAAACTAGAAACCGTTCAACGCGGATTAATTGATATAATAGCAAAAGATAAAACTATAATTCCTGGAACGGGTTATAAAGGTGGTACAATTATTCACTGCATAGATATAGGAATATAAATCATTGAATTATATATCTTTGCGGTCAGAAAATAAAATTATATATGCAATCTGTAGATAACAAATTAGGTTACAAAGTAAAAGACATCAATCTGTCGGATTGGGGGAGAAAGGAAATAGAGTTAGCTGAAGCTGAAATGCCAGGTTTAATGGCTCTTAGAGAAGAATTTAAAGGAAAAAATCCTTTGGCAGGAGCACGAATAGCTGGTTGTCTTCACATGACTATCCAAACAGCTGTTTTGATAGAAACATTGGTAGATTTAGGAGCAGAAGTTTCTTGGTCATCATGTAACATTTTCTCCACACAAGATCATGCTGCTTCAGCAATCGCTGCAAGTGGTGTTCCAGTATATGCTTGGAAGGGAATGAACGAAGAAGAATTTGACTGGTGTATAGCTCAGACATTATTCGCATTCGAAGGTGGAAAGCCATTGAATATGATTCTTGATGATGGAGGAGATTTAACAAACATGGTTCTTGATCATCACCCTGAATTAGTTGCTGACATCAAAGGTTTGTCAGAAGAAACGACAACAGGTGTACATAGATTATACGAGCGTGTAATTAATGGTACATTACCAATTCCAGCGATAAATATCAATGACTCGGTAACTAAGTCGAAGTTTGATAATAAATACGGATGTAAAGAATCGTGCGTAGATGCAATAAGAAGAGCAACTGATGTAATGATCGCTGGTAAAGTAGCAGTTGTTGCAGGATATGGTGATGTAGGTAAAGGGTCAGCAGCTTCATTGAGAGGCGCAGGAGCAAGAGTAATTGTAACGGAAATTGATCCTATATGTGCGCTTCAAGCTGCAATGGATGGTTTTGCAGTTAAAAAAATGACTACTGCACTTCAAGATGCGAATATTGTTGTTACAGCAACTGGTAACAAAGACATCTTGAGTAAAGAGCATTTCGAGATGATGAAGGATAAGACGATTGTATGTAACATTGGTCACTTCGATAATGAAATCGACATGGCATGGTTAAATGATACACACGGTGCTTCAAAAATCGAAATTAAGCCCCAGGTTGATAAATATACATTGGACGGTAAAGATGTTATCGTTTTAGCTGAAGGTAGATTAGTAAACCTAGGTTGTGCGACAGGTCACCCTTCATTTGTAATGAGTAATTCATTTACGAATCAGGTACTTGCTCAACTTGAGTTATGGAACAACAGTGGAAACTACGAGAATAAAGTTTATATGTTACCTAAGCACTTAGATGAGAAAGTTGCTAGACTTCACCTTGAAAAAATTGGTGTTGAACTAGAAGAACTTTCTACTGATCAAGCAGAATATATCAATGTAAGTCCACAAGGTCCTTATAAGCCTGAGTACTACAGATATTAATAATAACTGGGCTTTCGCCCAAAATAAAAAAGCCTTCTACAATGCGGATGTATTGTAGAGGGCTTTTTTTATGTGTTTACAAGAATGATAGTGGTATCTGCTTTTCTCCTTGACTCTCTTTGAATAATTACTGAATGTTAACCACAATTACAAAGTACAGTCATAATGCATAATTCGTACTTAAAACCTCATCAAAAAGAATTAAAATACGCCTAAAATTGTACCTCGAGGAGCAGAATTACACCTAAAATTGTGCGTAAGGGAGCAAAATTACGCCCAAAATTGTACATCAAGGAACAAAATTACGCCTAAAATTGTGCCTAAGGGAACAAAATTACGCCTAAAATTGTACTTGAAAGTGTGTAATTATATTTAGATTTGTTAGATATAGAATTTAACACCTTGATATTAAAGATTTTAAAACAATAATAGAAGCATATGTCACATAGTTATCCGAGGTATATAAATACCATATTTCAAAAGTGGCTGCCTAGACATGAAGTAATTCTCATTTATGGAGCAAGACAAGTTGGTAAAACTACCTTCATAAAAAACTTTGTAAAGTCACATGACAATGCAATATATTATAATTGTGAAAATCAGTTTGTTCAAGAAGCATTGTCTGAATTCAACAGTCAAAGAATCGCTGCATTTTTTGGGGACTATAAATATATATGTCTTGATGAAGGGCAAAGTGTTGGAAACATAGGAAAGAAACTAAAATTTATACACGATGAACTACCTCAGTACAAGGTTATTGTAACAGGTTCATCGAGCTTTGAACTAACTAACGAAATCTTAGAACCCTTAACTGGAAGGAACATCAGTCTTAAGATGCACCCATTAGGTATTCAAGAATTAAGTAATGGAGGTTATTCTTTATTGGATATCGAGGAAAATTTACATCAAATTTTAATCTATGGTCTATATCCAGAAGTATTTAATGAAACAGCAGAATTCAAATCTCAAAAGCTAATTCAGATATCATCCGACTATATGTTTAAGGATGTTTTAATTTTTGAGGAAATGAAACGGAGTGCAGTAATAAGGAAGATACTAAAGTACTTAGCTTATTCATTGGGGTCAGAAATTTCAACAAACAAAATTGCTAATGAATTTGCAATAGGGAGAAAACTTGTAGATAAATATCTAGACCTTCTCGAAAAGATGTTTATTGTTTTCCCGCTTAGCTCGTTTAGTAGAAATAGGAGCAATGAGTTAAAAAAGAAAAAAAAGTATTATTTCTATGATAATGGTTTAAGGAATGCGATAATTAATGACTTCAATATAGTTGAAAACCGCGGTGACATAGGAGCACTGTGGGAGAATTTCTGTGTTTCGGAGATTATGAAATCAAAGTTTACGGATTCGGAAATAGAGGAATATTATTTCTGGAGAACATACGATGGTGCAGAGATTGATCTAGTCCAAGAAAAAGATGGATTGCTCAATATATGGGAATTTAAATGGAATGAAAAACGCAAAGTGAAGTTCCCGAGTTCATTTATAGAAAATTACGATGTGGGTACAAAGAAGATTTTGACGAGAAAAGATTTGTATTATTTTAACAACCTTAGCTCTGATTAGGTCGTATAATGCGAATTTAAGCACTACAACCTAAAACGCACGAAGCATCTCTTTTGGGCGAAAGCCCATTCCTACCACCTATAACCCGCAGACAAACGCAAACTATAGAATTCCAATTGATATTGATTACTTAAACTTGACGCGACAGCTGGAAAATATTCAAATTGCAAACCCGTATAATATCGATTGTGGTTATAAACCAAACTACTGAATGCGTGTGGACGTAAATTCAACACGAAATCATATTCAATGGGTGCATCATTTACACCGAAAAGATCACTTGTAATAACTTCCACAGACAAACTCAACATACTCGCCCAATGCAAGTTTTCGGCAAGCTTTAAAGAGTATATATAACCTCCACCTAGACCAATGCGATTGAAAAACATATTTATCGATACAGGATCGACGAACACTAGATCTTCTAGCGCGCATTCATGTGCCTTGATTAATGTCGTTTTAACATAAGCATTAGCAGTCCATGAACCAGCTGAAATAAGTTGTTGATTTCGAAAAGCAAAAAATGATTGAAGGTTGATTTTATTTTTATTAAACATGTAAAGACCTTGGGCATCGATATTCCACACCATTCCATCATTTGAATAGGTTCTATTAAAATCAGTCAAATAATCAGATAGCCCGCTACGTGATGAAAGGTAAGAACCATCTATTTTGAAGTACATGTTTTTCGGATAAAAACGCAGGACACAATTCAGGGTGGATTGCGGTTTACTCTCGTTTTCAGCAAGAGGAAAGCCTGCTACACCAACCACAAGAACCAATCCCTTATAACCTACTCGCAGTCCTATTGATTGTTGGGTTGCACCGAACGTGTATTGCTGATCACCTAACTTCAAGGTATTATTGTAATTTAGATACTTTGAATTTAGCCCTACAATCCATTTCGATGAATCTTTAACGAAATGGTCTTGAGCATTGAGCGCAAATACAGAAACTAAAAATGTGACGAGTATTAAAATGGTGTTTTTCATAAAAAAAGCCTTATCGTTCATATTAATAAACGATAAGGCAAGGGTCTTCGTTATTAATATTTTAAAAAATTATCTTGCGAATGAAACTGCACGTTTCTCGCGAATCACAGTAACTTTTACTTGACCCGGATATTGCATTTCATCTTGAATTTTCTGAGAGATCATAAATGATAAATCATCAGCGTAATTGTCAGTAACTTTTTCACTTTCTACAATGACACGTAATTCTCTACCAGCTTGTAAAGCATAGGCTTTCTGAACACCATCATATCCCATTGCTAATTCCTCAAGCTCTCCGATTCTCTCAAGATAGCTTTCAAGAATTTCACGTCTTGCACCTGGACGAGCACCACTTATCGCATCACATGCTTGAACGATAGGTGAAATGATGTTGTTCATTTCTATCTCATCGTGGTGAGCACCTACTGCATTATTTACAATAGCGTGTTCTTTATGCTTTTCACAAAGCTTCATACCCAAAATAGCATGTGATAATTCACTTTCCTCTTCTGCTACTTTTCCTATATCGTGAAGAAGTCCTGCACGCTTAGCCATTTTAGCTTGTTTTGGCGAAAGCCCCAACTCTGCTGCCATAATAGCACATAAGTGAGCTGTTTCAATACTGTGCTTCAGTAGATTCTGTCCATAAGAAGAACGGTATCTCATACGTCCTACCATCTTTACTAGATAAGGGTCAAGACCATGAATATCTAAATCAATTACCGTACGCTCCCCTATCTCAATAATCTGCTCTGTTAATTGCTTTTTAGTCTTAGCAACAATCTCTTCGATTTTTGTTGGGTGAATTCTTCCGTCTGCCACTAATCGCTTCAATGAAAGACGACAAATCTCTCTACGAATAGGATCGAAACTACTAATTACAATTGCTTCCGGAGTATCATCTACAACAAGTTCAGCACCTGTTGCTGCTTCCAATGCACGTATATTTCTTCCTTCTCTACCAATAATTTGTCCTTTAATATCATCGCTTTCAAGATTGAAAACAGATACAGTATTCTCTATTGTATATTCAGCACACATACGCTGAATTGATTGTATAACTATTTTTTTAGCTTGCTTATTCGCATTCGCATTAGCTCTAGCTACAGCTTCTTTTTCAATAGCTAATGCTGAAGTTTCAGCTTTTGCTCTTACAGCTTCTAGTAATTGATCTTTTGCTTCTGCTTCAGTAAGTTTCGATACATTTTCCAAAACTCGAATTCTTTCTTCATTAGCTTTATCAAGTTCCTCTTTTTTACGATTAACAATCTTCAATTGCTTTTCAAGATTCTCCTTAATCGTTTTTACTTCAGCCTTATCACTTTCGAAATTCTCTACCTCATTCTTCAGCTTATCACGTTTGGATTGAAGCTCTTTCTCTGCTTGCTTCACTTCCATTTCACGCTCTTTAATCTGAACTTTATGATTAGCTTTTTCGCCCTCAAATTCAGACTTCATCTTAGCGTATCTTTCTTTTGCTTCGCTAATTTTTTTCTGCTTAATCTTATCGTGCTTTTGTTCTGCAGTTGCTGTAATTTTTTCAGCTTTAGTTTCAGCAGCGTCAATTTTTCTTTTCGCTGTTAATTCTGCTTCTTTCAAGGTGAGATCTGCTTTTTTATTGATCTCATTAATCTTGTTTTTGTTCATATTTCGCATCATGAAATACACAACTAAAAAACCTAAAACCGCTCCTATTACAAGGCCTGCGATAGCAGCTCCTGATATTACTCCCATTATCTGTAAGTTTTCACATTGGCACACTGTTGGCCAACGCATTTATTAATAAATAACCACAAAAAAGAAAAAGGAAATACAGTTACATTAGCTTACTCTGCCAATGTTAGTTCTATTTTTTTAAGAACATCTTCAACAGCATTTACATTGCTGTTTTTATTATTATGTATCGTAAAAGCCTGTTCTATGCAAATCATTGCAAGTATATCTTGCATTGAAATATTCGAATAATTTCGTTGGAAATTCTTGATTTTATCGGCAATTTCACTCTCTATCGTCTTTAGATTTTTCTGCTCTTCCTTATTGAGCTTTACTGGAAAATCTTTCCCTCCTATCTTTATTTTCGACTTTGTTAGTTGCTCCATTTTACAAGGTTTTCAACATATCTATACAGGCATCCAATTCTTGTACTTGCTTATCAATTTCCACTTTAATTTCACTTGCTTCCGACTCACCAATACTCAATTGTTTACTTGTTAATTCTGTTTTCTCTTTTTCAAGTTGTGTGATTTCTGTTTTTAATGAATCGCGCTCACTTTTGAGCTGCTTTATGGTAGCTTTCATCTCTTGAATTCGAGTTATTATACTGTCAATTCGAGCTTCCATTTTTTCCATAACGTCAAATATAAACCAATTCTATCACATTCAAATACTTATATGCTATATATTCACATTTGTACTAATATGTCTTTAGCTTATGTTTTGGGCTTATGCCCAAAATGATAGTAAATCAGCAACATGACAAACAAAATCATCCCTTCCTCAACACCTCCGCTTTTCGCATGGGCATTCCGTCAATTAAAGCAAAGAGTTCTTCGCAGGGCAAAACACGTGTAATGTTATTTTTTGTTCCGCCATCAAGTCCTATTAATGTTATGGATAATCCATTTTTAGGTTTTTGGGCTTGAGCCCAGAAGGATTCATTAGTAATTTCTTTCCATTCTTGATTTTCTTCTAATCCAACTTCGAAGCTATTGTTATGAACCTTATAAATAAGTAATTTACGCTCTTCAAGACCAGCATCATATTTACGTAATTCAGACAGTTGCTGAAGATAATCCTCTGCATTTAAGTCATCTGTATAAACTATCAAAAGTCTATTTTTCCATTGATGTTCACTAAGATTTTGTGAGTAGATTGGCATCGAACAAATGATTATTGCGAAGATTAAAATGATTTTCATGTAGTCTAATTTGCCGCCCGTTCAAGTCTATCGTTTATTGACCTTCCAAGGCTTTTTTCTGGAAATCGTTCAGCAACTATCATATCAACATTAAGTTCATCTAGTTTATGCAATGTGCTGTATAACGCGGCGGCTGCTTCTTTAAAATCTCCTTGAATAGATAAGGCTTCAACATGAAATAAGTTCAATGTTTGGTAACTTTCCTTAAAGCTTAAAACTGCAATTTTCTTATTGGGAAATTGTTTTACAAACGCATTTACGTCATCTACTAAGTATGTTTTTGTTCGTGGTGAATAATGCTTTTTCAACATACCTGGAGCATCCGGTGAAGATTCCTTTTTATTCTTAACATGTAGTAGACCTACAACTTCTTCTATTTCTTCTGCTGATGTTGAACCTAATCGATAAATGATCGGCTCTCCATCTTCAAATCCTATGATAGTTGACTCCAAGCCCTGTTTGCAAGCTCCACCTTCAAGGACCATAGGAATGGAATCTTTAAAATAAGCAGCAACGTGCTTGGATTGTGTGGGGCTAATTCTATTGAAAGGATTCGCGCTAGGAGCGGCTAGAGGAAATGGGAGTTCTTTTAATAATTGGAGAGTGATGGGATGGTTCGGAATTCGGACTGCAACGGTGTCTTTACCAGCAGTGATGAGGTCAGGTATAATTTCCTTTTTTTTCAAAACCAATGTTAAGGCTCCAGGCCAAAAGTGATTAGCGAGAAGGCGTGCTTTGGGAGGGAATTCGGAAGTGATTTTTTCCACTTGACCAATAGAATGTACGTGTACAATAAGCGGGTTAAAGAGAGGTCTTTGTTTGACCTCAAAGATTTTCTTTATCGCTTCTTCGCTATAAATATTTCCCGCTAGACCATAAACTGTTTCTGTAGGTATTGCAACAACATTGTTGTCTTTAAGAAAGTCTGCTGCCTTGTTTATATCACTTGATACGATCATGAAAATTTATGCTCTATAATATTACTTCCTTATCACAGCACCCAACTTCCCTTCATAACTTCTGATAAGACTATCCATTATCTTATTTACTTCCTTATCCTTTAATGTTCTTTCGATGTTCTCAAACATGAAGCTGATAGCATAGGACTTTTTACCTTTTCCTAATTGCTCTTCATTCTTGTATACATCGAATAAATTTACTTCTTTCAATAACTTCTTATCTGTCTTATAAGCTATTCCTAGAATCTCTGTGAACTTCACTGACTCGTCAATAACCAAAGCAAGATCTCGTTTCATCGTTGGATACTTCGTTATCTCTTTGACGCTGATGCTAGACTTCTTTAAGAAGTTGAAGATCGAATTCCAATTAAATACTGCATGGAAAACCTCGTTCTTAATCTCGTATTTCTCTTGTTTGTCGATACTTATCTGCCCAAATCGTACAATTTCTAATGGTCCTCTATGATACTTTAATCCTCCTTCAAACCATTCGTCTTCTAAATCTGCAACTTGAAATCCTGAAATTCCTAACTTATCTAGAACCATGTGTACATAAGACTTCAAATGAAAAAAGCTTACTTTATTGTCTTTAACCATCCAACTCTCACTATGGAAATTACCAGTCATTGTAAGACTTAAGCAATCCGTTTCTTGAAAACCTTTTTCAGTTTTGGCGTAAGCCCTACCATTTTCGAAAACTCTTATATTCGATTGTTTTCTATTCTGATTATAAAGCACTGTTTCAAGAGCTGTACACGCCAAGTTAGGACGCATTATATTCAATGTAATATTCGATGTATTATTAATCGTCACGTGTGACTCGTCTTGATCAATCCATTTTTGGTCAACAAGTGAAAGACCCATCATTTCGCTGAATCCAGCTCCACAAAGTACATTGGCGATGGTGTTCTTAACCTTGAAAGAATCTACTTCTGTACTGTTTTGAATAGCAGCTTGAATGTAACCTGGAAGAGCCACTTTATTGAATCCATAGATTCGTAAAATCTCCTCTACTAAATCCACATCTCTCGTTACATCTGCTTTATCAGTAGGAACTTCAACAATGTATTCATTCTCTCCCGTTTTCTCTAGCCCCATCTCCATCGATTCAAGTATATGAACGATTTCGTCATTGCTTATTTCACCTCCTATTAAAGTACGTGCTTTATCTAGATTAAGCGTGATTTTCGCTCGTGGAATTTCGACAGGATATTCATCAACGATAGAAGAAACAACTTTAGCATCTGCATATTCAATCATTAACTGTGCCGCTCTTTTCAAAGCAAAAACAGTTACCTCTGGATCACTTCCTTTCTCGAAAACCATCGCTGCATCCGTTCGCAATAAGTGTCTAAAACTCGTTCTTCTTATTCCTCCCGCTTCAAAGTGCGCACTCTCTAAAAAGATCTTTGTTGTATTATCCGTTACACCAGATTCCTTTCCCCCAAAAACACCTGCAATACACATTCCCGCTCCTTCGCCATCACATATCATCAAGTCTTCTGCATCAAGCTTCACTTCTTTTTCATCAAGTGTTGTAAAGACAGAATCTTGTGGAAGTTTCTGAACGATGATCTTATCACCTTTTACTTTATCTGCATCGAATGCATGTAAAGGTTGACCTAGTTCATGCAGTATAAAATTCGTAATATCAACGATGTTGCTAATAGGACGAACACCAATTGACATCAGTCGACTTTGCATCCATTCCGGAGATGGTTTAATCTTTATTCCATCAAGTAAAACACCAGAATATCGTGGACATGCAGTTTCGTCTTTCAATTCTACTTTATAAGGCACATCTGCTCCTTCTTCAAATTTATCAATCGCAGGCATGTTCAATGCCGGAACTGCATCTTGCTTATTCACTCTGTAATATGCAGCTAAATCTTTCGCTACCCCAAGGTGTGAAGTTGCATCACTTCTATTGGGTGTAAGGCCTATATCGTAAACTACATCTCTCTCAAAATTCAAGTATTCTTCTGCGGAAAGACCGATTTTTGTATCCTCTGGCAGGACCATAATTCCATCATGAGAATTTCCTATTCCTAGTTCATCCTCCGCACATATCATTCCCTCAGAAACCTGACCTCTGATTTTACCTTTCTTGATTTTAAATGGCTTTTCCCCTTCTTCAGTAGGAAGAACAGTACCTATTGTAGCAACCAACACCTTTTGGCCTTGAGCCACATTCGGCGCACCACATACAATATGTAAATCTTCTTCACTTCCTACATCAACCGTAGTTACACGTAATCGATCAGCATCAGGATGTTGACCACATGTCTTCACATGACCTACAACAACACCCGTTAAATCAGGTCCCGACATAGTCTCATCCATACCCTCAACTTCAAGCCCTATCGCTGTAAGGATTTCCTCAAGCTGAGCAGGAGTTTCTGTAATATTAATGTATTCTTTTAGCCAATTAAGTGACAACTTCATAGTTCATAAATTTCAAGAAGCGCAAATATACTTTATTCGTATGAATCATTGCGAAGTAAATCAAGGAAGAAAAAGGCTAACTTAGCTTTTCATATTTGAATGAATCATTCAATGAATGGTATGCTTTTTGCGTTATACTTATTATATAGCATGCTAATTTAATGTGCTAAAAAAATTGAAAATGAAAGGAATCATATTAGCAGGTGGACTGGGAACAAGGCTTTATCCATTGACTATGGCAGTTAGTAAACAACTGATGCCAGTGTATGATAAACCTATGATTTATTACCCTCTTTCTACACTGATGAGTGCTGGAATCAATGAAATATTGATTATTTCAACATCTCAAGATTTGCCGAATTTCGAAAAATTGTTGGGGGATGGATCCCAAATTGGTTGCAATTTTCAATACGTTGCACAGCATGAGCCGAATGGTCTTGCTCAAGCATTTGTGCTAGGAGAGGAGTTTATAGGTAAGGATAATGCATCACTAATTTTGGGTGATAATATTTTTTATGGAAGTGGAATGCGACAATTATTGAAAAACAGCAAAACACCAGAAGGTGGAGTCGTTTTCGCTTATAGAGTAAGTGATCCTGAACGATATGGTGTTGTGGAATTTGATGATAAATTAAATGCAATTTCTATAGAAGAAAAACCTAAAAATCCCAAAAGTGATTACGCTGTTCCTGGACTATATTTCTATGATAATTCAGTGGTCGATATCGCTAAAAATCTTAAGCCAAGTGCTCGTGGAGAATATGAAATTACTGATGTAAATAAAGAGTATTTGAGACGTGGCCAACTAAAAGTAGGTGTGTTGGAAAGAGGTGTAGCTTGGTTAGATACTGGGACTCATAGGTCGCTTATGCAAGCGGGACAATTCATAGAAGTTATCGAGGAAAGACAGGGTTTGAAGATAGGATGTATAGAAGAAATTGCCTACGAAGAAGGATTTATTGATGCAGCCCAACTTGAAAAGCTCGGTCATAAGTTTTTGAAAAGTGGATATGGAGAATACCTTCTTAATCTACTTAAATAGTGATCTCCGAAGCACAAGAAGCAATCATTCAGGAATGGATGAATAAAGACCTCAGGGAATTAGCTCTTTTTCTCGCAGGCAAAGATATTGATGTCGCTTTTACAATTGATCAAATCAAAGGACGCAGAAAAATAAAAGAGAAATTTCCTTTTTTGGCAGAGTTTCCAGCATTCGTTTTCCCAGCTTATTTATCGGTAGAACAGTCTTCTTCTCAATATACGGCTTACGCCAAAAGCCAATTTATACAAGGCTGCAAGGTTCTTGATATGACTGGAGGAATGGGTATTGATGCATATTTTCTTTCAAAAACAAATGAGCATTATACCCTATTCGAAAAAAATGAAATTCTAGCAAGGGTTAATCGTCACAACTTTGAAAAATTAGAGATTCCCAATGTCGAAATAATGATTGGCGATAGTGTGGATTTTCTTAAAACCACCAATGAAACATATGACGTAATATATATCGATCCAGCAAGAAGGTCTGATGATGGGATGAATAGAAAGGTGTTTTTATTGGAGGACTTACGTCCAAATGTTCTAGAAATACAGGATAAACTTTGGGCGAAAGCCCAAGACATATGGATAAAACTATCACCATTAATTGATATCAGTTACTTGATTTCTACATTTGAAAACATCCGAGAAATCATCGTTGTTGCCGTCAAAAATGAAGTAAAAGAAATACTTGTACACCTTCAAAAATCCAAGGAAGACAACGCAAGATTTGAACGTATTGCACTTGATATAGGAGAAAAATTCCACATGCATATGCTTACTGACAATCTCTATACACCAGCTCGCATTGATGCATTTTCTCCTTTTGAGCAATACATCTACGAACCATCCAAAGCAATAATAAAAGCTCAACTTGCCGATAGAGCTGCACAAGAAAGTGGATTGAAAAAACTACAATCCAATACCATGTTTTATAGCTTGAATAGCATAGTCGGGAATTGGGAAGGAAGAATATTCAAACTTGACAAAATCTTATCTGCACGCCCAAAGCAATTCCGTCGTGATTTCCCATATAGTAAAGCAAATATCATTTCTAGAAATCATCCGATGAATACTAAGACAATAGCTAAGAAATATGGGATAAAGGATGGTGGCGAAAAATACATTCTCGCATTTAGTGATGTTAACGGACGTCATTTAATCAGTGCATCACGTATTCAATAAAACACACTTCTAAATCAACATGAGTTGTTTACATATTATATAAATTTAAATGTAATATTATACAATTTAGCCATCTCCTTGCTTAAAAGTTAATTTTCTTTGTACAATAAAATGTAGTACAAGATTTGCGAAAATCTATTATTTTAAATTAATAATTTGGAAATAATACATACGTAACACACTATTCCTTGCACATTCCATTGAATTTTATAGCTTTGGACGTGTGATTTAATCACGAAAATGAAACAAATGAAAAAATTAATCTTATCCATTACCATGTTCATGGTTGCAATTGCCGTGTACGCACAACCTACTCAAACAGTCAGAGGAACGGTTGTTGATAGTGAATCCCAATTTCCATTAATAGGAGTAAACGTCATTTTAACAGATCAAGCCGGCACCCAAATGGGAACAACTACTGATTTCGAAGGAGTATTTAGAATAGAGCAAGTACCTGTAGGTAGAGCTTCATTGACTTTTAGTTATTTGGGCTATGATAATTATGACATTCCGGATTTAATTGTGAATTCAGGAAAAGAGAATATACTAGATATAAAGATGGGTGAAGCATTTGAGAAAATGGAAGAAGTCGTGGTTATAGCGAGTAAGTCAGGAGAGGTTATAAATGATATGGCGATAGTAAGTGCCAGAGAATTTTCAGTTCAAGAGACTAATCGTTATGCAGGATCAAGAGGAGAACCTGCGCGAATGGCATCAAACTTTGCTGGTGTTCAAGGAGCTGATGATTCAAGAAATGATATTGTTATTCGTGGAAACTCACCTCAAGGTGTTCTATGGCGACTTGATGGCTTTAACATACCGAACCCAAATCACTTCTCCATTCCAGGTACTGGAGGTGGACCAGTAACTATATTAAATAATAAGTTTCTAGCTAATAGTGATTTTTTTACGGGCGCTTTTCCAGCAGAATATGGAAATGGAAATGCTGGAGTATTTGATTTGAGGATGAGAAATGGAAATAATGAAAAGCACGAATTCAGTGGTCAGCTTGGTTTTCTAGGAACAGAGTTAATGGCCGAGGGCCCAATAGGAAAATCAAAAGCAAGTTACCTTGCTACGTATAGATATTCAACATTAAGTCTCTTCAGTTTCTTAGGAGTGAATATTGGTACAGATGCAGTTCCTGCATATCAAGATGCAGCCTTCCGAATAAATGTACCTTTTAAAAATGGAGGAAATCTAAGTGTATTCGGAATAGGTGGAACGAGTTCGGTTGATATCCGAATCAGTGATGAAGTGGCACCTGACACGACTACACTAATCTTTGGGTCCAATGATAGAGATCAACTTTTTTGGTCTAGAATGGGTGTTGTTGGTGCAACCTATACACAACCTGTAGATGAGAATACATTTGTAAAAGTAGGAGTTGCTGCATCACAATCTAAGATAGATGCAGAACACAATTATATATACAGAAGAGAGGTTGATGGTTTATGGGTGAATGATTCATTACCACCAGTACTAGACTATACTTTTAGAGAAAATAAGTACAGTGCATATGGCTATATAAATAAGAAGTTTAGTTCTAGATTAAGTATGAAAGCTGGTATAAATGTAGATGCCCTAGATGTATTATACGATGATGAAGTTCGAATTGTTAGCTTCGAAGGAGATCCAGGAAATGAAGAAGCTGTATTATCACCTTGGCAAACAAGATGGAACTCTACAGATCTTACCTTTTTGGTACAACCATATGCACAATTCAAATACCGAGCAAGTAGAAAACTAACATTTACAGGTGGACTTACTGCATTGTATTATAGTATTAATAATAACAGTTTATCTCCTTTTGAGCCCCGACTCGGAATGGCTTACCAAATTGATGAAAAGCAAAAGTTATCTCTTGGTCTAGGAGTTCATTCACAAACACAATCCAATTACCTTTATTACTATGGAAATGCGAACTCCGACAATACTATAAACACGTATAATCTAGATATGGGATTATCGAGAAATAATCACATTGTGGCAGGATATGATTTATCAATTGGGAGATCAATGAGATTCAAGTTTGAAACCTACTATCAATACTTAACGAATGTTCCTATCGACCCGAATATTGGTGGATATTCATTAGTAAATGCAGGATCTGGTTTCAGTAGATTATTCCCTGATGAGCTAGAGAATAATGGAGTGGGACAGAATTATGGTGTTGAATTTACACTAGAAAGATTTTTCAGTTCTGGCTATTATTTCTTGGTAACGACATCATTATTTGATTCAAAGTATAAAGGAAGTGACGATGTATGGAGGAATACCGTTTTCAATGGTAATTATGCCATTAATACATTATTTGCAAAAGAAGTTAAGTTTAGTCGTAGCTCATTAAATTTAGGAGGAAAGGTAACTGTTGCGGGTGGTCAAAGGTATGGCAATGTTGATGTTGATGCATCGCGTGCTGCTCAAGACATCGTGTTTTTAACGGATGCTGATCTTTTCAATTATCGTTTCCGTCCATATTTTAGAGTTGACGGTAAGGTGAATTATAGATTTAATACTAACAAATTAACGCATGAAATAGCAGTTGATTTTGTAAATATTTTCAATACGAGAAATATTCTTACTATTACGTATGTGGATGATGAAAGCGTTAATTATCAGCGTGAAGAATTCCAGCTAGGATTCCTTCCATTGTTCTATTATAGAATAGATTTCTAAACAATAAAAGCAAGTAGAAATTTATTTATGTCTAAATAACGTTGACTGGTTTTAAATAATAATTTATTTAATTCGATTCTGAAAAGAACAACATAATTTTTAACTCGTTAATCTCAAGTATTTTTATTAAAATTTTATTATAACTTAAAAATTTAAATTCATGAAAACTAAATTATTTAGTGCAATTAGAATGTCTTCATTCTTATTTCTTTATTTAACTTTCTTTCATTTCCATGCAAGTGCGGTAAGTGTAGGTATTGTCGAAAAAGTTCAAAAATCAAATGAAGATTGTGTTCTCGAGCTTTACGCTCCATTATCTATTGACGAAGTTGCAAATCTTAATCGACAGGAAATAGAACAAAAATGTAAACGTAAATTCACCTTGAAAGAACGACTAGATCTTCAAATAGTTAAAAGATCTATAAAAAGAAATGAATTTCAAAGTGGAGATTTGTCTGTATGTTATGAAATAGAAAGAAGACTAAAAAAAGGATTTTTATTAGCAGTTGCTGGTGTAGTACTATTCTGGTCTATTGGATTGATTTTTTCTGTCATTTCGATATTTAATTCAATAATCGCCAAAAGAAAAATTGATAAAGCTCCTGATTGTCCCGAAAAGCAAAAAAATTTAAAACGTTACAAAACAAATTTATTAATTTCTATTTCAACAATAGCTATTGCAGCACTGCTTTTAGCTATTTTGATTCAATCTGGAGGATTTTAACTAAAATTTTGAAATATTTAATTAAAGATTAATATCATTTTAATAGGTATTGATCTTTAATCAAATATTCGTTTTGTCTAAAACAAATGAAAACGAAGCTTGTAAGTATATCTAAGATTTCGTACAGAAATGTTACAATAATTAGGCTTTATGGGGGTTAAACCCCAAAATAACAATTCTATTTCTTAACCCTATTTGAATTCTCTTTTACAAAAGAATCCCAACCGCTATACTTTTTTCCGCTAGAAGACTTTTTCTTTTTTACTGTTCCTTTAGTAAATGCGAAAGAATTATGTGAATTATTATAGTAAGTCATTGCTGCAGCAAGTGCATCTGTTGCATCAAGATATTCATCAACAAATTTTACACCCAGAATATGTCCCATCATTGCAGCAACTTGTTCCTTGGATGCATTTCCATTTCCAGTTACTGATTTCTTAATTGACTTCGGAGAATAATCGTGAATATCAAGTCCCATAGTCATTCCAGCTGCCATCGCTACACCTTGGGCTCGTCCAAGTTTCAACATTGATTGCACGTTCTTACCAAAGAACGGCGCTTCTATTGCCAAAGTAGCCGGAAGATATGTTTCTATGATTTCTTGGAGTTGCAAAAATATTTCTTTGAGTTTCGTAACGTGGTCTGGATGTTTCTGCAATTGCAATACGCCCATTACCTCTACTTTAAGCTCTTTTCCTTCCGTATTTAATATCCCATATCCCAGCAAATTAGTCCCCGGATCTATCCCCAATATCTTGTGTTCTATTAACTGCATTGAAATAACTATTACATTTGTATTGTGTAAAGATAAACTTGTTGGTAATAAAAAAACATAAAAAGGCGAAAAAGAGCAGATTATACATTAACACTTTTCGTGTTATAGGAACTGTAATCCTTTTGTATATAGCTTACAAGTACTTTTATTCGGACCTTAGATTTAAAGATCTTATCCAAAGTTCTACAAGTTTATTTGAAAGATCATCGATTTTACCATTACTTGCTATACTAATATTGATGCCTATTAATTGGTTGTTTGAATCGATGAAATGGCAAGAGACGATGAAGCCACAGCTAAAATTATCTATAAAAGAGGCCTATATAGCTGTATTTCAAGGAATAAGTTTTGGTATCATCACTCCTGCTCGAGTGGGAGAATATGGTGGCCGAATCCTTTATTTGAATCCTGAACATAGGCTTTCAGGGATAGTAAGTACTTTCGTTTGTTCGCTTTATCAGAATATCATTAACATTTTAATGGCGAGTATATTCATTATTTTCACCAATTTGGAATTCGTCCAAGAATACAATAAAGGGTTAATTGTTGGATGTGGATTTTTTTTATGTGTATTTGTTAGTATTATTATTTTGGGTTTACCCAAAATCATTTCATACGTTTCGAGGTTTCCATTTTTTCAAAAGAAAGTAAAGAATATAAATGAGTTACCGCAGCAATTAAAGCGAATAAACAATAGCAATGTTTTTACCTATTCCCTATTAAGATACATTGTTTATTGCTTTCAATACTTACTCATTTTTGAAATTTTCCACATTAGTCTTTCACCACAAGAAACATTTCTTGCGATAGGAATTATTTACGGAATTCAGACGATTCTACCACTCACTCCATTGTTACAAATAGGGTTAAGAGGTAGCATTGCTGTATTTGTATTATCATCAATTCCCGATGAGAAAAATATGGTAATTCTAGCCAGTTATAGTTTATGGTTAATCAATCTGTTGATACCAAGTATGATAGGAGGCATTTTGATGTTGCTAAAATCTTCTGATAAAAGACAAGATTAAACAATTGATAGGGGATTTTTTTGGGCTCGAGCCCAAAATTAATTATTCTTATTTATACCTTTTAAGAATGGAACAAATGTGAACATACCATGACGCTCGCATATGAGTTCTTTTTCATTCTTTTTAGTGTACAAAAGCATTTCTTGTTCATCATTAAGTCCTACAGGAATAACCAGTTTACCACCTATGGCTAATTGATTAAAGAGTGCTTCAGGAATTTCTGATGCACCTGCAGTAACTATGATTTTATTAAACGGAGCAAACATTGGTGCACCTTTATACCCATCACCAAATAATGTTCTTATTTGGCGAAAGCCAATTTTCGGTAAAAATTCACTTGTTTTATTAAAAAGCTTTTCTTGTCTTTCGATTGAATAAACTTTAGCTCCTATATGTGCTAAAATACAAGCTTGGTATCCAGAACCAGTTCCAATTTCTAAAACTTTATCGTTGCGTTCAATTTTCAATAACTGAGTTTGAAAAGCAACAGTATATGGATGAGAGATGGTTTGGTTTGCCTCAATAGGGAAAGCTCTATTTTGATATGCGATGTCAGCGAAAGCCGTATCTAGAAAAAAATGTCTAGGAACTTCATTGATCGCAAGGAGGACTCTACGGTCTATAATTCCTTGTTTTTCAAGCTCTTTAACTAAATTTTGACGTAAGCCTTTATGTCGATAGTTATCAATATAATACCTCGCTTTGTTTTCTGACTTTGCCCTTATCACACTAAAAAGTTTTTAAATACATATATTTGAGTCCGAAATATATTAAGATTTTTTGTAATATGTGTTAAGAAGAGTGAAATTTTATAGTTTTTGATTTGAAAATTTCGCTTCAACGTATATTTATTTTATGTTTAAATCAAAAAAAATGAAGCAACCGATAAAGATTAAATTTGGGACAGATGGTTGGCGAGCGATTATAGGTAACACTTACACACTTGAAAATGTGATGAGAGTAGCTGAAGGAACTGCCAAATGGTTACAAGAAAAGAACTATTCAAAAGTCGTAATAGGACATGATTGTCGATATGGAGGTCCTATGTTTTCACAAGGAGTTGCAGAAGTATTGTCAGCTTATGGAATCGAAGTTCATAGAGCACCTGATTATGTTTCAACACCCATGGTTTCTTATGGAGTAGTTTATACAAAATCAGAATTAGGCATCGTAATTACAGCTAGTCATAATCCTCCCACATATAATGGATTCAAATTAAAGTCTTTGCACGGTGGGCCTTCAATCCCAAGTGAAATAAGTGAAGTAGAAGCATTAATTCCAGATTATTCTGCATATGCTGAAAAAGAAATAACAGCTAATCACGATTTGATTCATGATATTGATTTGGAGCAAATCTATTATGAAAAAGTTATGTCTTCTTTTGATATCGAGTCAATAAAAAATGCAAATTTCAATTTGGCATATGACCCAATGTTTGGTGCAGGGAAGCGTGTTTTACCTAGGATTTTACCTGATGCGGTTGTTCTACATTCCGATGACAATCCTGGATTTCATGGACAAGCGCCTGAACCGATAGATAGAAATTTACAAGAATTATCGAGTTATTTAAAAGAATCAGATGGAAGTTATGTAGGTCTTGCGACTGATGGAGATGCGGACAGGATAGGAATGTATGATGAGGATGGTGAATTTGTGGATTCGCATAATATATTATTGTTATTGCTTTATTATCTAGCGGTAGAAAAGGAGATGACAGGTAAAGTGGTCGTTACTTTCTCTGTAACTGAAAAGATGGTTAAACTCGCTAAAGAATTGGGTTTAGAAATCCAAATTACTAAGATTGGATTCAAGTATATCGCAGAAATCATGATCACTGAAGATGTGTTAGTAGGAGGAGAAGAAAGTGGAGGATTAGCGATAAAGGGCTATATTCCAGAAAGAGATGGATTATGGATAGGTATGACAATAATGGAATTCATGGCTAAAAGTGGTAAGAAACTTAAGGAATTAGTTCAAATGATTCATGATAGAGTCGGCACTTTTAAATTCAATAGAGATGATCTTCATTTAACAGAAGAGAAAAAATTAGAAGTAATCGCAAAATGTCAGGCGGGTGGCATTGAAGCTATAGGAGATATACCAGTTAAAACAATTGATACGATTGATGGTTATAAATTTTTCTTTGAGAAAGAAGGTGAATGGGTAATGTTGAGACCTTCAGGTACAGAACCAGTTTTAAGAGTTTATGCTCAAGCAGCGAATATGGCTAGAGTTAGGGAGATTCTTGACACAACGCACACTTTTTTTCAAAGCTAACTAAAACAATAAAATGAATTTAAGCGCATTAAAATCGAAAGTAGAAAAGTATGTACAAGTAAAACAAAATACTTTTGATTACAGAGAACAATGGAAAAGTGAAACAAAAGAGCTTATTAACAAGACTTTGCAAAAAGTAATTGATGAGACTCCACTTGAGGCTGAAATAGAAATAAAAGATGAAGTTGAGAACCTCGAAGTGATTGTCATGAATTTGGGTAGGATGAAAAGTGGGATTAGAGAGAAGCTAGATGGAGACGAGAGTCGTTCAGTTGTAAGGAGTAATGGGATGTTAGTATATCAACAATTATTCAATGGAAAGATTGTTGTATTATTCGTTCAACCATTTTTGGAAGGTTATGGTCAACCACAGCAGCCAAAATCTGTAGAGATTGTTCGACCAAAAGAATTGAATGAAGGTTTTATCATAAGACATGTAGAAGAATTCTTGAAGGATTTAATTGCTTGGGAAGATTATGATGATGATCAGCCTTCTTCGAATAATCCTATAGGATTTTCAACAAAGTTTGTAACAGAAGATGAAGCTTAATTGCTTTCAGAAAATATCTTAATGAGAAATGAAGCCGAATGCGAAAGTGTTCGGCTTTTTTTTTTGCATAATCATCTAAGGAAGAAGATGAATTTCATTGGAAAATAATCTTGGGGAGAAGATGAATTGCATCGGAAAATTATCTTGGGGAGAATCATAGGGATGAATCCCTATGGTGGGGAATGCCGTCCCTGGCGGGACTCTTTTTATTGTGTGCGTGTTGGGACTCTTTTTATTGTGTGTTTTGCGGGACTATTATTGATAAAGAGCCTTGGAAAGAATTCCAAGGCTCTTTAATTATGGCTAATATTTTATGCTAGCGTTTCCGCTTGAATTCATTCTTCGATCTTTAGGATTTCCTTTTACTCTAATATTCGAATTTCCAGATGCATCACCTTTAATTTCTTTAGCAACATTGATTCGAATACTTGAATTTCCACTTGAATTCACTCGTGCTTCTTGAACAATACAATTACTTAATCTCAAATGGCTGTTTCCTGAACTTGATCCCTTTAGGATTTCAGTAGTTCCTTTAACCACAATTGTTGCATTACCTGAACTAGAAACATCTAAGTCATTGCTTTCTGTTGTTAATTCTACTCTCGAATTGCCATTAGCTTCTATTGTTAAATCTTCTGTGGAAACAGGATCGATAAAATACATACTATTGTTGTATTCAGAACTTATGTCTTTTAAGTTTTGAAAATATACCTTTATCAAACTAGCATCCATTAATTGATTATCGACCATAACATCATTGTCCATTGTAATAGAAAGTTTTTCGGAAGTTTGATCTATGTTGATATTTTCAATTACTTCTGGAGCGGAGAAAATTTCTACTTTGGGTTCACCCTGATACAGCTCAATCTTTATATTTACTGTTGCATAAATTTTAGAGAAATCATCAACTTCTATCGACTTTGTAGTAAGATTCTCTTGATACTCAATTCTTTTCTCTTCATATGTATTGATAAAATGTCTTCCGTATAATTCAAATATTAAGACACTTAAGAAGAAAAAGACTAGAATTCCAAGTTCTATTTTTACATGCTTTTTTAGGCTTTTCATAATTAATTATTTTGAGATTTCCATAAATTGTAAGAGTCCTTTAATTCATCAAAATTGATCTTTAGTTTATCGATCATTTTGAAAAACTCCGGCAACATTTGAGTATTGAATTTATCTTTTTGCATTCTGATTGTTTTTTGAATGGCATCATCTGCTATAAAAAAGCCGATACCACGTTTATTAAAAATAATTCCTTCTTCTTGCAGTAGACTATAGGTTCTCATAACAGTATTTGGGTTAACCTGTATTTTACCTGCAGTTTCTCTTACACTAGGAATTCTATCTCCTGCTTGCCATACTTCATCTATAATATTCTCTTGAATAGAATTGGCAATTTGCTCGTATATTGATATTGATTTTTTAAATTCCATTATCCTTCTTTTTCCTTTAAACAAATGATACTGAGCGCTACAAAAATAGCAGGTGCTAAGTAAAATAAAACCTTATAAAATTGAATTAACCAGTGATTTTCCATGTTTGGGCCAATACTTATATTATTGTCTGGTTCATTACCTGCTATTGCCATTCTCAATTCAGGAAAGATGAGATATGCACAAATAAAAGCGAAAGCAGCTACGGTCAAAAATATTAATATTATGGATATGATTGTATAAACGAATCCATATGCATTGAATCGAACAGCACCATAGAAAAAGACTGAAATACAGAGTAGAATTGAAGGAATTAAAAGTGTCATTTTCATCTCAAATCTATCTGCAATGTAAATTGCCCCATCAGTTAATGAATCCAAGCCCGTGAAAATACCTTTTGCCAATAAGAACAATGCGAACATGCTCAAAGGGTATAATAAAATATTTACGAATGCTTTACTCAGCACCTTTTCAGAGGCTGATGCAGGAAGATTCAAATAATTAATCCGTGTATGTCTTTTAAATAACTCAGAAAAACTTAATGATCCTAGTATTATCCCTCCTATAAAAATTACCCCGAGTAAGTTGGAATGTAAATCAACACTCGCCGTACCTGAATCAAAAAAATAGGATAACGTACTTAAGAATAAAATAGTAAAGAAAATAAGGCCATTTATCAGTATGGCTTTTTTAAAGTTCTCAGTAAGCTCAATCTTAGTCAATTGCAAAAATCTTGAAAAATTTAGTGTCATGATTATTAGTTTAAGATTGTAGGGTTAGAAATAATAGCATTAAAAAACACTTCTATATCGATGTCTGAAGGTTGTCCATCATTCTTACTAAGAATTACATGACCACCAGGAGCAGGTTCAGCGTGAAGAGCATTTTGTGGGATTGCATTTCCAGGTATATAGCCACAAGAAAATCTCTCGGACAATTTAAATAGCTCATCATTTAGTAGAATTTTTCCATTTTCAATGACAACAATTGTATCAAGTAATTGGCCCAGATCACGAATTTGATGAGTAGAGATAATGATTGATTGATCGTCTCTTAAGCTTTCAGAAATCACTTTCCTCAAAATTGATTTAGAAGGAATGTCCATACCATTGGTCGGTTCGTCAAGAATAAGCAGTCTCACACCAGTTGCCAGAGCGAAAGCGACGCTCATTTTTTTCTTTTGTCCAAAAGAAAGTTCGCTGATTTTCTTGGAGCCATCAATATCAAATTTTTTGAGCATTGACGCAAAATGTTGATGATTAAAATTGGGGTAGAAGGGAGCGTAATTATTCACGTAGTGAGTGATCTTGTATTTTGGAAGTACATCATCTTCTTGAAGGAAATAGATAGAGGAAAGAGTATCTACATCTCTATCTTTTGTGGGTTTATCTCCAAAGGAAATACTTCCGTTTTTAGTAAAATAGGCTCCTGAGATAAGACGAAGGAGAGTGGACTTCCCTGCCCCATTTTTACCTAGAAGGCCGGTGATTTTGCCAGGATCAAGAGAAAATTCCAAACCTTCGAAGAGCTTGGAATTTTTCTTGTATCCGTAGTGGACATTGTTGATTGTAAGCATAATGATTGTTTGTAGTTTTTTAAAAATACATCTCAAAAGAGAATTGCTATTGATAATTTATACTGTATTAGTATAATAGTACACTACAAATGTGCATTATTTTATTCGTATTTACCAAATGGCAAAACGTTTTTATTAATAATATCAAAACAGAAATAACCATAAACAACTGATTAACAATCAAATAAATCGTACATATAAAAAATTATTATTTTCAAACTCATACATGCTATTACTTAAAAAAGGAGCTATCCAGCTAAGTGTGTATACCAAACTAATACACCTAAAGTAAATATTAGAGTTATCATATTAAGAATTACATTAATACCAAAAAGCAGCAAATCCACCTGTATATCGCTGAATATCAAATAACTATAAGATAAATTAAAAATAATTGGAAAAAACTGGAACGAAACGACAGGTTCATTACACTAATAAGGGGAATAAATCAAAAAGATAATTGGATTGCATTTCCCAAGAATTAAAATTATTAGAATGAAAAAGATACATGAATTGGAATGTGGAGGATATTATCTACTGTCAAGTCTTGCCACAGCCCGAAGTTGTTATTTTGAAAACGAGGACGAAATTTTGAAATTTAGATTATTATTTAAAAGATATCTGACCTACTACATTAACATTCACAAGGTATACATGTCAAGTGAGGGTTATGAGATATTAATACGTGTTAAGAGTTTAGAGGTTGTTAAGCGCACCTATATAGAATATTGTAAGAAATTAAATAAGGAAGTGAAGGTTGAGTTCATAAAAGAACCATGGCGAATAATAAGCGAGCAGATGCGGATTTTTGGAAGTGTATATGCAAAGTGGGTGAATTCAGAGCGAGATAGGAGTGGTGGGTTGGTTAAGGAGCGATATAGAAGGTATTACTTTGAAAGCTATGAAGAGTTTGAGATGTATAAGAATGAAATGCGAGAAGGGAGTGAGATCAGGTCACAAAGAAACAAGCGTTATCAGGTGAGTACAAGGTGGATTCGCGCGATAAATTGGAGTATTATTAGAGGGGTTGAGAGGGTTGAAGGGCTTGTGGATATTGACTTTAAGAATTACGTAGTACAAAAATTAATAAAATCAACATTTTCCCTCCACTCCCCCCCTCCTTAACCACTCATATAACATCCAAAAGCAATATTCCCTCGAATTTCCATAACAACTATTGCTTTTCTTTATTACTTTTCCAACCTTTGAAGTATAATGTTGACTTCAAACCTACATTACTATGATTTTATTAATGCTCAATTAGTATGATTATCCCTTTTACTTCAATTAACTCTTTATGAAAGAAGCCCTCAAAATCCGACACGAAACTCCATTCTTCTACGATAAATCACCCCTCGAATTTAAACAAGACAATTACGAAAACTACGAGCTCTCAGTAAAACCCCAAATACTTTTGCACCTCGCTGACTCAACATGGGGATACTATCCTTTTCAAAATATCATCTCCTTTATTTCTACATATATCCAAAATACAAAACATCTAAATATCCTCGAAATTGGGTGTGGTGTAGGTAGAATGATCGCAACTATTGCTTCAGATAATCCTTCATTTAATTGCTGGGGAATAGACTATAGCTACCAAATGTTAAAACAAGCACGATGCAGTTTTATCAATGGAACCAAAATGAAAATTGATTTTGGAAATGAAGGGTTTGAAGAAATTCATATCACCAGTGAAAAGATTTCTAACCTTTCTTTCGGACTAGCAAAAGCCGAACATCTTCCTTTCGAAAATCAAAGCCAAGATTTAATATTCCATTCATTCACTTTTGATAGAATGGAAAATCCCATTCAAGCTCTTAATGAAATGAATCGCGTTCTAAAACTAAACGGAAAACTAGTCTTTATTACCCCTTTGAATTTTATAAAAAAAGAGCATTGGAATAGGTTCTTTCCAACAAAAAAACTAATTGATATCTTGAAAAACTTAGGCTTTGAAATCCTTGACCTCCAAGATGACTTTATAGTTGAGCAACCATTAGATAAGAGAGGAAATAAAAAGATTTGGAACTGCGTAGCGATAGTTTGCAAAAAATCCTAAATCAGCATGAATTATTTTTTGGGTTAAACCCAAAAAATCATCAATCTTTCAACCGCCAACCATAGTGCTTGTGTACTGCATACAATATTAAGCCAAACGGAATCCACCACATAAAATCATTAGTAATCAGAGTATAAAAGAATGAAAACGGAACCCTATCCGTAAAGTAATTCATGAAAAATCCCAAAGGTCCAAATATTTTCCCCAGCATACCTACCGCTATTATTGGCCAATGACGCATAGGATCATATGAAGACCACCAGTATGCTATTCCATAAACGCCTATCACCATTCCCATTCCTTGCCATATCATGGTGTGAACTGGCTCTTCCATTCCTAACAATTCGAAAAACTGTAATGGAAAGAGTACGACCCACGCACCCCATATTATATTGTAAATCGCAGCAAGCTTCATGGTAAGCTTCATCCATGATTTTGACTGATAAGTTGATGCAACTGGAAGATTTGAATTTTTAATCATTTACTATATATTGATGATCCAAAATGACTATTCCTAATATATCTACAAAAGGCTTTCATTCGCAATTACAAACAGCTTAAACACCTGATTGTTTTATTTTTAATCTTTCTCAATTTACTTAAAATAACAAACTGCAATCATATTAGAATCTCCTTTTCACTTCCTTAAATAGTATTTTAATTTGGGCTTAAACCCAAAAGAAAAACGTAAACCTCATGCTAAAAGTAAGAATTTTAAATGCTTACATTTTTCAACTTAAAAACTATTCTATTCCCTAATAAAGCTAACTAAACAAGCGGTTATAATAGACTGACTAATACAACTCATTTAACACTTATAATCAATTATTTATCTAACTTAGTGCTTCATTTTTGATTCGTCGGTTTCTGCTAAACCTCAATTGGTACAAGCTTTCAAGTTGCAAATGCTTTTGCTAACCAATTCTAATTTCTAAACTAATCGACGATAAGTTCTTGTTTACTTGTTAATTCTTCATTTTCAACAAACTCTAGATCTCTAATCAATTACTAAGCGAAATTGGGATAACAAGATTATCCGATGGCTTCAGAATTTTACGAAATTGAATCTAAAATTCCTTTTTCCGAAAGTATTATATGGAATCTAAATAGAGATTTTTACAATGAAAAAGGCATAAAAGCGTGGAGTGAAGATATTGTCCCACATCATATGACTAGCAATTCTTCCGTAGGAAAAACCTATGCTGAGATGATTTTCGCTTTTCTAAAGGATCTTGCCAATAAAGGGCAAACCAAGGAGATTGTTTATTTACTCGAACTTGGAGCGGGACATGGAAGATTAGCATTTCATATTCTGAAACATCTTGAAAAAAAGATATCATTATCCAATATAAAACTCCCCCCCTACTGTTATGTATTAAGTGATATAGCTGAAGATAATTTAAGCTTTTTTGAAAAACACAAACAGTTAAAAGTCTATTTTGATAAGGGAATATTAGACGTTGCACATTTTGATGCAATAGATGGAAAAGCACTAAAGTTACGCAAACGAAAAACCACTGTAAATACTGGGGATTTGGAACAGCCTATAGTTCTAATTGCCAATTATTTTTTTGATAGTATTCCTTGTGAATTGTTCTTTGTAAAAGACCATGTGATTTCCGAGTGCGCCATTTCTATTCATTCTAGGGTTGACCCCAAAGGACTTAA
>CAZMKA010000015.1:0-3651 GCA_964566605.1 uncultured Saprospiraceae bacterium
GTATTACCAAGTGGAGGTACTATTATAATATATTCAAATGGGCTTTTTGAATATAATCCTGCACCTGGATTTGTAGGAACTGAAGTAATTACATACATTATAACAGATGCAAATGGTGCAATGGATACTGCAACACTGACGTTAACAACTCTGCCTGATGAAGCATTAATTTTACCTGTTGAACTAGTAAAGTTTGATGTAACTATTCAAAATAATAAAAATGTTATCTTGGAATGGACAACTTTAGCTGAAGTCAACAATGATTATTTCAGTATTGAATATTCTTTAAATGGACATGATTTTAGACCATTAGCTACAATAAATAGTTTAGCTGAAAATGGTAATTCAAATGAATTATTAAAATATAGTTATTCAGATGTAAATGCAGTAAGTCGATCAAATCAACTTTATTATAGGCTTAAACAAAATGATTTTAATGGTGATTTCTTTTATTCTGATACAAAAAGAATTTTATTTGAAAATGTTTCGAATGGAGCTATTGTTTATCCTAATCCGGCAGATAACGGAGAAATAATTTCTGTAAAAGGTGAGCAAATCAAAACAATTAGAATAATGAATTATCAAGGTGTTTTAGTAGACTTTATTTCGACACAAAATCCACAAAAAATTGTGACTCTTGAAACGACACAATATAAACAAGGTCTATATTACATGGTAGTTAATGAAAATGAAGTAATAAAGTTCGTAGTATTATAGAACAAAGGTTTAAAATATGAACTTGTATTAAAATTTATAAGAGAGTCAATTATGTTTGGCTCTCTTTTTTTATGCAAAATATTAATGTTACTAAATCTTGAAAAGCCTATTCTACATAAGTCACAGGATTATTTTTTGTAACAGTTATTTTTGGGATCGAGCCCAAAAACACATAATATCACTAGCTCTTAGTTATAGAATCCACTATTGTAATATCACTTCAATTAATCTTAAATATTTAGTGTTACTAAATCCCAAAAAACCCAACCCACATACGTCACAGCAATATTTTTTGTATCTTTTTGGGCTTAAGCCCAAAATCTTTAACCCCAATCCTTATTCTTGATATTTACCTCATAAAGTCCATGCTCAATTGCAAAGATGATCAAGCCGGCTGTGTTTTTGGAATTTGTTTTTACTAATAAATTCTTCCTATGTCCCTCCACTGTTCTTGGGCTAATGAACATCATCTCCCCTATCTCTTTATTCGTTTTCTGGTCACATAAATGATTTAATACCTCTTTTTCTCTTTTAGATAAATCTAGTTGAATCTGCTTTTCTTTTCTGCTGCCAAAATGCATCTTTTCTCGAATCAATTGTATGACGAAATCATTGTAGTGAAAGCCTTTTTCTATCACATTAATAATCGTATTATAAAATGCTTCAGGTTGTTCGTTTTTTGCCATAAATGCTGATGCACCTATTTCCATCATCTTCATTATTAATGAAGGTTCGTAATGAGAAGACAAGATTACAATTTTGATTTCAGGATACTTTATAGCTAACTCTTTAGTAAGCTGTACTCCGTCTTTATTTGGCATTTCTAGATCGCAAAGTAACAAATCAGGTAATTCATCTGCTTCATTTAAAAGTCGTAAAAAATCATTGCCATCTTCTCCACAAAGTGTCACTTTGCATTTTTCATGGTTTTCTACAAGCATAGTTAATCCCTGTCGAAATAATGACTCATCATCAACGATTGCTATTTTATATTTATCCATAAAACAAGTTATTAAGAATTTTAAAATTCAAAGTTTATCTTATATCCTCTTTTAGTGTTTTCATCAACATTCATATTTCCTTTGAGTAAATTGACTCTAGTCTCTATGCTTGATAAACCTAATCCTGCTTTCATTAGTGATTCCTTTTCTTTATTTAATCCTTTTCCGTCGTCTTTATACTGAAGAACTAATTTTTTATCTTTCAGTTCAGAACTAATCAATACGTTTTTAGCCTCAGCATGTTTTATGGTATTTTGAAACAGCTCTTGAAAAATTCTATAAATATGTAATTCTTCATTCTTATCGAATTTTTTCCACTCGTGGGCAATTTGTGTTTCTACCTTAAGAACACCCGTTCTCGTAATTTCTTGACTTAAAGCCTCAAGCGCATTTTGTATACCAAATTTGTCCAATATTGGCGGATAAAGATTATGAGATATTGTCCTTGTCTCTTGTATACTATCGCTTAATGAATGTTCAATGTGATCTATTATTTTAGCTGTTTTTTCATTGGCCACAACAGATCCCTTCAATAAATTTAAATTCAAATTAACAATACTCAGTTTTGACCCTATCTCATCATGAAGATCTTTTGCAATTCGACATCTTTCCCTTTCCTGAACCTCTATTGAATTAGAAATCAACATATTTTTATACTCTATTTCTTTGTCATGTGCCTCTGTTAGCTCTTTTAAAATTCTACTTTGAAATACATTATATAAAAGCACAACACCAACGGCTAAAATGATTACAACAAGTATGCTGACTAGAATTATTAAAAAAAGTCCTTTATCACTCATGGTTTGTGTACATTTAACGTATAACTTTTCTTGAATATCTGATAAAGACCGTAGCTTATTAAAACCAATATGATAAAATTAATGCCAAATCTTATCGCAAATAAAATATCCGCATAAAAAATATCCATTTCCAGTATCTTATTGCCATATAAATAAAAAATCATGGACCCAGCTGCCTCTAAAAATAAGGTACTTATAAAAGTAACAGGTGCCTGCATGTAATCTTGATCATAATCCCTATTACGGATCAATAGAACAAACAAAAAGATACATGATATAATCATATAAAATTCAACCAAAAATCGGGTGTTACTATTAAATGTATTAATAGGCTCTATGAACAATGAATTCGCGACAATTATGCATAAACCTATACCTAGTATGATGACATACTTCATTTTTATATTAAAAACTTTAAAGCAATTCTTAAAAAAGAAGGTTAATACGATAAATTGAACAACAGTAAATAAATGCAGTCCAAATAAATTATTTTCAATCACTTTCGATAACACAACGGCTAAAACTTCGAAGAAAGCTTTTACCATTATGTAGTAATGAAAACTTCTTTCTAAATTGTTAGATCTCTTAAAAACCAAAATACTAAGAATCGCACATAAAACAGATAATACAGAGAATGTATTATATGCATATTCCTCTATCAAATTTTAGGAGGAGGACATTTCGGAGGACAAATTTTTGTATAATCTGCAATTATATTAAAATTGATTACAGTATCTCTCATCCCAACTAATAGCAAATGTGGCAAGCTATCATCTCCCATTCCAAAATAGAATCTCGAATGTGTTGCTCCATTTTCATTTGCAATAGCTCTTATATCATCAATAGGAACGTCAAAATAATCGAATACATGTTTATCAGTGTATAATTTATGCTCTTTTTTCCATTTGGTACGCATTGTATTAAATTCAGCTCGAGTCTTCATAGTATCAATAACACTTAAACCCTTTGTTTCTGCCATATCCCCCACAGCATCAGTTGCATCTTTTACTGCTTCCTTTGCATTATCACAAGAATAGGAGATAAATAGTACTGCTACTAAGAACAGTTTTTTAATGATTGGTTTCATTTTATAATGTTTAAAATTGATTAAAAAAATTTGAGTCGTTATAAAA
>CAZMKA010000015.1:3661-35950 GCA_964566605.1 uncultured Saprospiraceae bacterium
GATTGTAGCAATCTTTTAACTGGTAAATCATAATTCGACTCCTTTGGGCAATAAAAAATAAAGCTTCCATGGCGCTTTTTTTTACTTTGGAGGTCAATATTTTTAAAATAGCATAAGCTCGACTTAGCTTAATTTATTCCTATCTTATAAATACGAATTATATCTCCTAATGGTACCTGATTCTTATCTGCAAACTGAATAAAATATATTCCTGAACTAAGCATCGATATATCAATAGATGTAGTTTTATGTAGATTGCTTAAATCGAATTGAGTCTCCAGAGCTCCTAAAGTATTGTATATTTTTACAACACTAATTTTTTCTTTAAATGTATCGCTCCCATTAATTTGTATAGAATGATGAGCGGGATTAGGAAAAATACTTATCTCACTATTTACCAAATCGCTTATTCTTAAAGAAACAATCTCACTGTAACTGTACTCACCATTAAAATCAACTTGCTTAATTCTATAATATAATTTTTCATTGCTAAATTCGATATCATCAACAAACTCATAGTTAAGTTCGTGCGTAGAATAACCTGCTGCTTCAACTTGTCCTATTGTCTCAAACTTTTCTGTCAGTGAATTCATTCGTTGGATTTCAAACAAGTCACTGTCACTTTCTGAACTTGTTGACCATAGTAACTTTGACCCTCTTTCAGTTTCTTCTATTGCTATACTTGACCATGTTACTGGAACAACCGCACCAACTTCTGGAACAGAAACTGTTTCTAGCCAACCATCATCACTTGCAGCATTTGTATCAACACATACTCTAATCTGTAAATTACTGCCTATGATTCCTGTTTCAACAACATTAGTTGTGAATGGTCCAGTAATACCTCCACAACCTACACCTGACAATGTATGTCCACTCCCTGGACAACCATTAACATTAGCTACAGCAACATAGGAACCACCATCAACTGAATATTCTACATCCATATAATCCGTACTACCAGGGGTACTTGAATTCTCCCAAGATGTCCCAGCTGGTATTGTAAAAGTTACATTTACACTCGAGGAGGGAACTGATGAAATATTTAACAACGGACCAACCCAGCAAGATTCTTCGTCCACATCTTCGAAATGTAGATATCCAGATTTAGTAAATAATCCTTCGGAATCTATCCCAGTTAAATTACCTTCTATTGTCCAGTTAACTCCAGAAAAATCGTTTGAAGTACACGTAGTTCCATCTGAACCTGAACATGGGCCAAGTAATATGCCTTTATTTGGCACATCAAAAGTCTCTGTGTATTGAGCAAAGCTATGAATGGCAAATGCAAAAAGAATGCTTGTTATAAGTAGAATTTTTTTCATAATTTAATTTTTATGCAGTAATAAAATACAGATGGACATTGCGTCCATCTGTTGTAATATTTTATGATCTTGAAGGGTAAGTTCCTTGCATTGCGATTATGTAGTTTAATCCAAGTGTTGGTGGTGCAATATTTAGAGGTTGATTTCCTCCTTGCAGTGTCCCTGCTGCCATAGATCCTGATGCAGAAGCGGGACCATATAAAGGTGTTTCACTAATTGCCATTGCTAACCCGTCTGGCTCGTCTCCTGAAGCATCATCTTCTGATGAAGGAATTCTTACAGGTGCATTAGGAAGATTTGCTGCAGTCACATTTACTTGAGTTCTTCCATATTTTTGTCCTAAACTTACAGGTGGCAAACCTGGTCCTGTACCTTGACTTACTGCAACCCTTCCTCTTAGATCAGGTAATCCAAATGTTGTTCTTCCATCTCCACCATATGTTGTGCCTAAAATTGAAAATAGTGCATTCCATTGTGCAATTGGTAATAATTGTCCGTGGCAAAAAGCCCATCCTCTAGGAGCAAAATTTCCTCCGAATAAAATAATTTGACCGATAAATGGATCCATAATAATTGTTTTTTGGTTTCTAAATAATTTCTATCACAAATCTCTTTTATTATATCCTTTAATATAAGCTTATAAATACGTGATTCTCAACCACGTATTTATACGTGGTTGAGAAAATATTTTACCATATCATTCTTGAACAATTTAGTGTTACTAAATCCTAAAACTCCTACTACACTTATCTCTCAGAACTATTTTTTGCAAATTTCCTTTGGGCTTAAAGCCCAAAATCCATCCAAACATTTTGCCTTCTTTTATGTTTAAATGAAGTATTTAAATCAAACATTCAATCAACTTTGAGTTTTCAAAACTACTTTCAATCCGATTTGCTAAATTCGAATGCATATTATATCAATTCTTGAAACTAAAATGAAACCTTAAAACAGAATTGCTATTAATCATTAACTTCGCAGCCTAATCTAATATTTATGACTTTTTTGCAATCAATCTCTCAAGGTATTCCCTCTGAATTACCTCCTTCAAAACCGCTTGACACCAATGTTAGTCATGCTCCAAAAAGAAATATTTCAGACCTCTCCCATGATGATATTAAACTCGCTATAGAAAATGCATTAAGGTATTTTCCTCAGGCTTGGCATCATGAACTTGCTCAGGAATTTATGAATGAATTGAAGACGCATGGTAGGATTTACATGCATAGATTTCGCCCTGATTATAAAATGTTTGCTAGATCAATAAGTGATTATCCACATAATTCCACTCAAGCTGCTGGTATCATGTTGATGATCCAAAACAACCTCGATCCTCTCGTTGCAAAACATCCGCATGAACTCATTACTTATGGAGGTAATGGTGCCGTTTTTCAGAACTGGGCTCAATACCTATTAACCATGAAATACTTGAGTAAAATGACGGATGAACAGACACTCGTGCTCTACTCTGGTCATCCTCTAGGACTTTTTCCTAGTCACAAAACAGCACCGCGAGTTGTTGTAACTAATGGGATGATGATTCCTAATTACAGTAAAAAGTCCGACTGGAATCGTTACAATACACTCGGAGTTACTAGTTATGGCCAGATGACAGCAGGTTCATTCATGTACATAGGACCTCAAGGAATCGTGCACGGCACAACAATTACTTTGCTTAATGCAGGAAGACTGAATGGAATTGATGACCTTTCGGGACATATATTCATCACTTCAGGTCTAGGTGGAATGAGCGGCGCACAAGCTCTAGCTGCAGTAATCTGTAATTGTGTAGGTGTATTAGCTGAAGTTGACAAAGATGCCATAGACCAACGAATTGCCGATGGATATATCCAAAAAGAAAATGTTTACGATACCTTGCCTGAAATGATTGAGGCTATGAAAATTGCAAGTGCTAAAAAACAAGGTGTTGCAATCGTTTATCAAGGAAATATTGTCGATTTATGGGAAGCTATCGTTGAAGATGGAATGTCTATTGCGCTTGGTTCAGACCAAACATCCTTGCACAATATTGATGACATGGGTTATTGCCCAGTTGGCTACAGCTTTGAAGAAGCTGCAGACTTATTGATTAATGATAAGGAAAAATTCGATGAAGAAATTCGTAAAACACTTGTGAGACATGTCGCAGCAATAAATACTTTATCTGAAAGAGGAATGTACTTTTGGGACTACGGAAATGCCTTTTTGAAAGAAGCTGGAAAAGCTAATGCCGAAGTTTGGAAAAATAAAGAGAAGAATCAATTTATTTACCCGTCTTATGTTGAAGATATAATGGGTCCTATGTGTTTTGATTATGGTTTTGGGCCATTTCGGTGGGTTTGTTGTTCAGGTGATCTTGATGACTTGAAAAAAACGGATTTGATAGCTGAGAAGGTCTTAAAAGAAATGCGGGCTGAGGCGCCCAAAGAAATTCATGGGCAACTTGATGATAATATTCGTTGGATCCAAAACGCTGACCAAGATATTCCAGTTGTAGGATCATGCTCTAGAATCTTATATGCCGATGCTGAAGGTCGGATAAAAATTGCACTCGCTTTCAATGAAGCAATTGAAAATGGCACGTTGAAAGGACCAGTGATTTTGGGAAGAGACCATCATGATGTTTCAGGAACCGACAGCCCGTACAGAGAAACATCCAATATTTATGACGGCTCAAGCTTCACTGCTGATATGGCTGTGCATAATGTTATAGGAGATGCGTTCCGAGGTGCTACTTGGGTTTCCATTCATAACGGTGGAGGTGTTGGATGGGGTGAAGTGATTAATGGAGGTTTCGGGATGTTAATCGATGGTTCGGAGGAGTCAAGCTCCAAAATTAGAATGATGTTACACTGGGATGTCAACAATGGAATTGCTCGAAGAAACTGGGCAAGAAATGATCATGCTATTTCTACAATCAAACGCGCAATGGAAGAAGAACCTTTACTTAAGGTAACTCTGCCTTCCCTTGTAGATCAATCCATCCTTGAAAATTTATAATTCATGATTGCACATATAGAATGGAATAATAAGAAGTATAGTTTGGATTTCGACAAACCTATTGATATATCAATCCCTTTAACTCCCAATGGGGATAATCCGAACTGCTTCTATGCACCACCATTCACTAAATCACCGGTTGAGGCAGGAGATTTTTTGGGTTCAACCCAAAAAGGTGGATTGGTAAATTTTATGAATATCAAACTAAATCCTCACGGAAATGGAACCCATACTGAATGTTATGGACACATCACAACAACTGATGACACCATTAATTCCGTATTGAAAAAATTCATGATGCCAGCAATGCTACTTTCATGTTATCCCGAAATGAAAGAGAATGGAGATAGAGTAATCGATTTACAGTCACTCCGACTGCTTGATGAACTGAATGAAGAAGATGACAAAACACTACCTGAAGCTCTTATCATCCGCACGCTCCCTAATGATGATTCCAAAAAAACTAGAACATATAGCGGCACGAATCCTCCTTATGCATCAGCAGAATTTCTTATTGAAATAAGAAAGAGAGGTGTTAAGCATTTGCTAATCGATTTACCGTCAGTTGATAAAGAACAAGATGATGGAAAACTTGCAGGACATAAAGCTTTTTGGAATTTTGATGAAAAAATTGAACGCTTTAACACTATTACTGAATTAATTTATGTTCCTTCTTTAATCAAAGATGGATTTTATTTGTTACAAATGAGTATAGCGCCATTTGAAATGGATGCTAGTCCTAGTAAACCAATATTATATAGATTGAATAGTTAATGAATCCTTTATCGCCACATACAAGATTAAGAAGCTTATACAATAAGTACTTGTACTTAGATGATAAGGCATACTATGATAAAAAAAGATTTTTTGAACAGAATGAAAGTGACATAAAGAACATGAAACTTTCGGATGCTTTATGGATAGAATCTGGCTACCTTCAAGCACTATTCATGACCAACGACTACGGTAAATTCTGTAAACACTCACAAAATTTCCTAGAAAAATTAATCTTTCATAATATTTCTTATTTCAATGAAGAACAACTGTTTGAAAAGATATTACACCAGCGATCAGCGGCTTTCTACCAATTAAAAGATTATGAGCAATCGATTCATAACGCTAAAGAACTTTTAAAAATAAATCCACACCGCAAAGACACAAGAAAAATTTTGTACTATGCACTTCGGAGCTCACATAAAAAAGCGCTCAAAGCTGTAAAAGCTGGATTGATGGTATTTTTTATTTTTTCTGGTGTTCTATTAATGTTCCATCAAATTTTCATCCTTTCTTTCCGACCCGACCTCAACATGTGGTTCATCAAACTTATGGCAGGAATATGTATTCCTATTTTTCTAACTTTAATGGGTGTGAAATTCGGAATATATTTGAAGTCTTACCTTCAAATCAAAAAATTCGTCAAGAAAAAGAATCAGACAAATTAACCTGAGTTTGAAATCCACTCAATAAACTGGTCATAATTTCTTAGATTTTTAGTTTCCTAGTGTCAATATGGCAAGTTTAATATAATATTAAGTGTTGGAACGATTTATGGACAAAATGTTTCGTTATCTTTGCAGTCAATTTATAATAAAAGAGCACGAATGCTAAATATCATAAAGAAAATCTTTGGGACGAAGTACGATAGAGACGTTAAAGAATATAGTCCTGTAGTAGAAAAAATCAATGCCTTTTTCAAGGAATATAATAGCTTAAGCAATGATGAATTGCGAAACAAAACATTTGAATTTCGAAATAGAATTTCGGAATACCTAAGTGGGATCGATGCTGACATTGCAAGCCTTAAAGAGAAAGCTGAAGATGAAAGTGACTTAGGTGCGAGAGAAGAGTTCTTCGATGAAATAGACAAAATCAATAAAGATCGAGATAAGGCTTTGGAAGTAATATTGAAGAAAATTCTTCCTGAAGCATTTGCTGTTGTTAAAGAGACAGCTCGTCGTTTTACTGAAAATGAAGAAATCATTGTTACTGTGTCTGACACAGATAGAGATTTAGCTGGTAAAGGAAGAGACTATGTAAGCATTAATGGCGAACAAGCAGTATGGAAAAATGAGTGGGATGCAGCTGGTGCTAAGATTAAATGGAATATGATCCACTATGATGTTCAGCTGATTGGTGGAATGGTACTTCACGATGGAAAGATTGCGGAGATGGCTACAGGAGAAGGTAAGACCTTAGTTGCAACTTTACCTGCATACTTGAATGGGCTTACAGGATTGGGGATGAATGTGATTACGGTGAATGACTATCTTGCAAGAAGGGATCAGGAATGGGTAGGACCTATATTTGAATTCTTGCATCTTACAGTAGATTGTATCGATAAGCATAGACCTCACTCACCAGGAAGAAAGAAAGCATACAGAAGCGATATCACTTATGGAACGAACAATGAATTTGGTTTTGATTACCTGAGAGATAACATGGTAAGCTCTGAAGCTGAATTAGTACAATCAAAGCACCATTTTGCTATGATTGATGAGGTAGATTCTGTATTAATTGATGATGCAAGAACACCGCTAATTATATCTGGACCTGTACCTAAAGGTTCTGAAGAACAAGAATATCAAGCCTTGAATCCTAAAGTGCTAAAACTTCATGGAGAACAGAAAAAGTTGGCTACGAAATATTTGGCTGAAGCCAAAAAACTTTTAAAAGATGGCATCACTGGATATAATGAAGGAGAAGCTGGCCTTTCTCTTCTAAGAGCTTTCCGTGCACTTCCAAAATACAGACCATTAATCAAGTTTTTAAGTGAAGATGGTGTGAAGCAAGAACTCCAAAAAGCGGAGAACTTCTACATGCAAGAGCAATCTAAAAACATGCATATTGCTGACGAGCCTTTACTTTTCACAATTAATGAAAAAACAAGATCAGTAAACCTTACTGAAAAAGGTGCAGAATTTCTTTCGAAAGGTGAATCTGATGATGGCTTCTTTGTAATGCCTGATATTACATCGGAAATGCAGGCAATAGAAGAAAGTGAAGAACTAACTGATGATCAAAAATCAGAGTATAAAGAAAATCTTATTCGAGATTACACTGCTAAGTCGAAAAGACTTCACTCAACTAATCAACTTTTGAAAGCGTATACTCTTTTCGAAAAAGACACTGATTATGTTGTGATGGAAGGTCAAGTGAAAATCGTTGATGAGCAGACTGGTCGTATGATGGAGGGTCGTAGATATAGCGATGGTCTACACCAGGCTCTAGAAGCAAAAGAAAACGTAAAAATTGGTGAGATTACTCAAACATATGCCACAGTAACTTTACAGAATTATTTCCGTATGTACCACAAGTTAGCTGGTATGACAGGTACTGCAGAAACAGAAGCTGGCGAATTTTGGGAAATTTATAAATTGGACGTTGTAGTTATTCCTACGAACAGACCAATCATAAGAGATGATAGAAACGATTTAATCTATAAAACAGAGAAAGAGAAATTCAATGCAGTTATAGAAGATATCGTAAAATATTCCGAAGAAGGAAGACCAGTTCTCGTAGGTACAACATCAGTTGATATCTCGGAAAAACTAAGTAGAATACTTAATCTTCGAGGAATTAAGCACAATATATTAAACGCAAAACAGCATCAAAGAGAAGCTGAGATTGTTGCTGAAGCTGGTAAAAGAAGTGCAGTTACTATTGCAACCAATATGGCAGGTAGAGGTACAGATATTAAATTGTCGGACGAAATAAAATCAATTGGTGGTCTTGCAATAATTGCAACAGAAAGACACGATTCGAGAAGAGTTGATAGACAGTTGATGGGACGTTCAGGTCGTCAAGGAGATCCAGGGTCATCTCAGTTCTATGTTTCACTTGAAGATAGACTTATGAGAATCTTCGGTGGTGAACGTGTTTCGAAAATCATGGATAGACTTGGTCTTAAAGAAGGTGAAGTTATTCAAAACTCTATGATTACTAAAAACATCATTTCATCTCAGAAGAAAGTAGAGGAAAATCACTTTGGTACGCGTAAAAGATTACTAGAGTTTGATGATGTAATGAATATCCAAAGAGAAGCAATCTATGGAAAAAGAAACAATGCACTTTCGGGTGATCGTTTATCCGTTGATTTATATAACCGATTCATGGATCTTACGGAGAATATCCTTGTAGATTACAAACAAGGTGGTTCTTATGAAGACTTCATAAATACCTCAATCTTGAAACTAGGTGTTGATCCTGATATCGACGCAGCTGAATGGAATGAAGCGCCTGTTGAAAAATTACTTGTCAAGTATCAAAATCAAGTAATAGAACAATACGAAAAGAAGAAAGAGCAAATCAACAATGCACTTTATCCTACAATCAAGAATGTTCATGAAAATGAAGGTCACCGATATAAAAGAATTTTAATTCCTTTTACAGACGGTCGTAAAAACCCATTACCTGTTTCTGCTGACATGCAACAAGTTGTTGATACAGAAGGTAATGCAATCATGTTGGAAAT
Source organism: uncultured Saprospiraceae bacterium (assembly GCA_964566605.1). Lineage (GTDB taxonomy): Bacteria > Bacteroidota > Bacteroidia > Chitinophagales > Saprospiraceae > JAHDFB01. The sequence goes on from CAZMKA010000015.1 coordinate 12,458, forward strand.
TGAAAAAGCGCTTACTTTAGCGTTAATCGATGAAAACTGGAAGGAGCACCTTAGACACATGGATGAACTTAAAGAATCTTCTCAAGCGGCATCATTTGAGCAAAAAGATCCTTTAGTAATCTATAAAATGGAAGCTTTTAATTTATTCCAAAACGTTATTGGTGCTATCAACGAAGATGTTTGTTCTTACTTAATGAACGGTAAAGTAATTGTTCGAGATAATGTTCAAGAGGCAGCTCAACAAAAAACGGATTTAAGTAAAACGAGAACAAGTAGAGAACAACAAGCTGCTAGATCAGCTGCTGAAAATGCAGGTAGAGCAAGAAAAGTTGTAGAACAATTCGTGCGTCAAGAACAGAAAGTAGGAAGAAACGAACCTTGTCCTTGTGGCAGCGGTAAAAAGTATAAATCATGTCACGGGAAATAAATAACATTGCCCAGTATATTGATAATACACTTTTAAAACCTACTGCAACTGAAAAAGAGTTTACAGACTTTTGCGTAGCTTCTTTGAAGCATGGTTTTGGCGCTGTATGTATTCCTCCTTTTTTCGTGCGTCAAGCTTCTGAGATTTTACTGGAAAGCTCTATTAATATATGTACCGTTATTGGTTTTCCTTTGGGTTATAACCCAAAAAATGTCAAAAAATTCGAAATAAAAGCAGCAATGAAAGATGGTGCTGAAGAACTTGACATTGTTCTTAATCAAAGCATGATACAAAGCGAATCTTACGATAGCTTACTAATGGAAATGAAAGAATTTAATAACATCGTTCATTCCAAATATGGCATAGTAAAATATATTGTAGAAACTGCTTATCTAAACAAAGAACAATGTGATAAAGTGCTTGAATTATGCTTGGAATCAGGTGCAGACTATATTAAAACTTCTACAGGCTTTGCTCCAAAAGGAGCTCAAATTTCAACTGTTAAAAGATGGAATAAGCTGATAGGAAAAGAAAAAATGAAAATAAAGGCTTCCGGAGGTATTAAAAATTCCAAAGAAGCAGTTAGCTTTATAACTTCAGGTGCTGACCGTATTGGTTGCTCACGTGGAATAACAATTGTTGAAGAATATGAGAATCTATAATTTTGCTTTAGTCTTATTGTGTCTATTAAGCTTTTGCTTTACATCCAATGCTCAGGTAGTAATTAATGAAGAAATCGAGATTGCAAAAGCTCTTGAATATTACAAGACTTTAGCTAATTCTACAGATCATATCAACGGATGGAGAATTCAACTAATTAACACTGATAATCGTCGCCAAATGGAAGCTGCAAAAGCTAAGTTTAGCTCACAATATCCATATTTAAAGTTGACTTGGGAACACGTACAACCTTATTACAAGGTAAAAGTGGGTGCATACAAAGACAAAATGGAACTAGAAGCTTTTCTACGTGAACTTAAAAGCGATTTCCCACGAGCAATCCCTATCCGAGATAAAATTTATAAATCTGAATTATCACTATAGATGTATAAAGCATCGAGCGCATACAATAGATCATATGACTGGATTACGATTGCACTGTATGCCTGTTTAGTGATTGTAGGATGGTTAATGCTTTACGCAGCTGTATATGAAGATGGGATGGTGAAAAATCCTTTTTCGCCTCAATCACCTTTATTTTCGCAATCCTTATGGATTGTCATTTCGTTTGTCGCCTTTTGGCTTGTTTCGAATTTAGATTGGAAAATATGGAATACTATAGCCTATCCCATTTACGGTTTTGCCATATTTCTACTTATCGCTGTATTCATATTTGGTCCCGAAATTAAAGGTGCAAGATCTTGGTTTAGAATAGGAGGATTTAGTTTTCAACCATCTGAATTTGCAAAACTAGCCACTGCTCTAGCCTTAAGCTCTTACTTGAGTTACTACAAGTGCGACTTAAAAAAATGGAAACCCAGACTTATTTGTTTTGGAATCATTCTTATTCCTATGATTCTTATCGTCATACAAGGAGATCCTGGATCTGCTACTATTTTTTTAGCTTTGAGTTTAGTATTATATAGAGAAGGTCTCAACAGTAATTTTTTCATTATTGCAGGTTGTATTTTTCTTGCTTTTATATTAACCATCGTATATGAGCCACTAATAGTCATTCCTCTTTATATGGCTGCAATGGCCTTCATTTACATATTAAATTTAAGAGAAAAAAGAACGGGTTTTATTCTTCTTTCAGTTCTATTTCTTTTACACTTGTTCCTTTGGAATATCCCAATTGCAGATTATGCATTTTTTAAGAACTTCAGTCGAACACAATTGCTTTTAGGTTTAGTGATCTTTGATTTTGTTGTACTTCTTGCTAGTTCATATTATATGTGGGCAAAACGTGCTAGGCAACTAGTTACTATATTACTGCCAGCAATAATCATCATTTCTAGTCTTTCAATAGCTACTGACTATCTATTCAACAATGTTTTGAAACCACATCAACAAGATAGAATTAATGTATGGTTAAAACCATCAGAATGTGACCCGAGGAAAAGCTTATATAATATTATACAATCTAAAACGGCGATAGGATCAGGAGGCATTGCAGGAAAAGGATATTTACAAGGAACGATGACTGAATTAGATCATGTTCCCGAACAAACAACTGACTTTATATTTAGCATAGTAGGAGAAGAACAAGGTTTCTTGGGAGTGCTTAGCATCATACTATTATTTGGTATACTAATTTACCGAATTGTAACAACGGGAGAAAAAGCCAAAAATCTATTTATTCGAAGATATGCTTATGCAATTGCCGGGATACTTTTCTTTCATGTTTTTATTAATATAGGCATGACTATGGGTATATGTCCAGTAATAGGAATTCCACTGCCATTTCTTTCCAAAGGAGGAACAGCTCTTTTGTTCTTTTCAATAATGATTGGTATTTTAGTGAAAATGGAACATTCAAGGCTGTGATAATTAACCAGTATAAATAATGCAGGAATTTTTAGATTACATAATTTTTAAAATAAATGAGGACATTGTTTTCACAGTGAGATCAATTATTCTCATTATTGTTGGTTACCTCCTAACTAAACTTATTGTTTATTTAACAAGAAGAGTTTTAAAAGCATATTTCAACAGAAGAAAGATAGATGTAGGAAGATCATATACAATTGTCACCTTAGTGAAATATGTAATCTACATCATTGCGTTTTTAACAATCATGAACTTGCTAGGAATCAAGTTAAACTACCTGCTCGCAGGTTCAGCAGCTTTATTGGTTGGAATAGGTATCGGATTACAATCAACATTTAATGATTTTTTTTCGGGTCTGATACTACTCGTCGATGGTACACTTGAGGTAGGAGATATACTACTCATCAACGATAAACATTTCAAAGTAAAATACATTGGGATAAGAACATCGAAATTAATTGATGTAAGAAATCACTTACATATCATCCCGAATTCTCAATTAGTAAATAATAAAGTTGATAATCTGACTGATTCTAAATTACCTGTAAGATTTCATATTGATATAGGAGTAGCTTATGGTTCCGACATTAAGCTTGTTGAAGAGACACTCTTGAAAGTAATTAAACCATTCAATAAATATAAAATGTCTTACATGCCAACAGTCTTTTTAACAGAATATGGCGATTCAGCTATTAAATTTAGACTTACTTTTTATAGTAAAGAGATTTTTACCATTGAAAAGACTTTAAGTGATATTCGTAAAGAGCTATACTATGCCTTTAAACAAAGGAACATAGAGATACCATTTCCACAGCAAGATGTTTGGATTAGGACAGAAAATACCGAAGAAAAGGTAAAAAGCCAAGATTCAAGTTCGTGATTTTCAAGCAAGTGCAAATATTTATTTTCAATTAAAATCGCAAAAAAACGGTCAAATATTTTTTTAACTAAAATATTTTGTGAAATTTGCGTTCCCAAAACAAATTGACACAAAAACTTAAACATAACTAATTAATAACCAAAGATATAGTTAAATGAGAAAAGCAGATTTAGTTTCTATCATTTCAGAAAAAACAGGAGTTGCAAAAGTTGACGTATTAGTAACTTTAGAAACTTTTTTCTCAGAGGTGAAAGATACACTAGGATCAGGAGAGAATGTGTATGTAAGAGGATTCGGTTCATTTGTAATCAAGAAAAGAGCGAAGAAGATAGGAAGACACATCAAAAAGAATGAAGCAATTGAAATACCTGAGCACTATATACCTGCTTTCAAGCCAGCTAAGATTTTCATTGATCAGGTAAAGGATAATGTTAATGCATTACCAAAAGATGCTAAGAAGTGAACCGAAAAACTAGCCAGTTAATCGCAATATTTGCAACGATTGTTTTGGTCCTAGTTTTTTATTTTGGATGTAGTAGGGTTGACCCCAAAATAGCAAATTCAGAAAAATCTAGAAGCGCTAATTTTTCAGTCACTAGTATTGAAAATATTCGAAAAAAAGTTTTCGATTCTTTAAATGTACAAACCCGTTCGTATTACAATGGACTTGTTTTGGAACTTGAAAATTCTGAAAGTGATAGTGCAAAAGTTGAAGCATTGAAAAACATGTCTGGGTTTTGGTATAGAATTGGTGAATATGCTCTTGCGGGCAATGCAGCTGAAGAAATAGCCAATATAAATCAGGATGATATTAGTTGGTCAATTGCAGCAACTACATACGGAACAGGAGTAACAAATGGAAAATCCGAGTTAAAACGAACTTTTAACCAGGAAAAAGCTGTTAATGCTTTTGAACAAGCTATATCTATTGATCCTGATAATACAACGCATAAAACTAACCTAGCTGTTATTTATGCAGAAAAACCACCTCAGGATAATCCGATGAAAGGTATTTTGATGCTACTTGACTTAGATGAGAAATACCCAGATGATGTTGGTGTATTGTTTCAGCTTGCTAGATTTGGTCTCCAAACTAACCAGTTTGATAAAGCCATTCCTAGATTGGAACGAATCCTTGAGATTAATCCAAATTTAACTAAAGCTCACTGCCTTTTAGCAGATGCCTTAGAAAAAACAAATAAAAGAGAAGAAGCACAAGTTCATATAGCTAAGTGCCAATCTTAAAAATATACTTTTTTAATAAAAAAAATAAATACTATGCCTTGCGGTAAAAAAAGAAAAAGACATAAGATCTCTACTCATAAGAGAAAAAAGAGACTTAGAAAAAATAGACACAAAAAGAATAAATAATCTGATATATTAGTATATCTATAAAAAACACTTGCTGGTTTCTAAGGCCAGCAAGTATTTTTAATTTTTTAGTTAAATATCTTACGATATTAAAATATATATCAAGATTGATTAAAGGGTGCATTATATGTGGATATTAATATCTTTCTAAGTAGCATTATATATCCTTTCAATTTTCTTTTTTCTATCATAATACATTTATTAATAAATATGTATAGGCTAGCACAATTGTTGTGACATAGCCTTTCCGTATTTGTAGCCACTTTACTGCCACAAAAAATAAAACGTGGATAAAGAATTAATTGTCAAAAAATCTGCTGGAAAAGTAGAAATGGCATTGTTGGAGAATGGAAAACTTATGGTGGTTCAAACACAAACCACTGAAGAAACATTATTGGTTGGAGATATCTTTTTAGGCAGCATTAAAAAAATGATGCCTTCATTAAACGCCGCTTTTGTTGATATTGGCGTAAGAAAAGATGCTTTCTTGCATTATACTGATCTAGGCCCTCAACTGCGTTCATTGGCTAGATTTACTGACATGTCAAGAACAGGGAAAAATAGAAATGCCTTATTGGGTAATTTCAAACTACAACCCGACATTATCAAATCAGGTAAGATTGATCAAGTACTAACTAAGAAACAACTTGTTCTAGTTCAGATCACCAAAGAGCCTATAAGCACAAAGGGACCAAGACTTACAAGTGAATTAACAATTCCTGGAAGATATGTAGTACTTTCTCCTTTCAATCAGCACGTTGCTGTTTCTAAGAAAATTCCTGATGCAGAAGAAAGAAAACGGTTAAAACTGCTTATTGAAAGTATTAGACCTAAGAATTTTGGTGTGATTGTAAGAACTGCAGCAGCTGGAAAAATGGTTGCTGATTTACACGAAGAAATACGACAGTTAACCGATACATGGAGATCTATTCACAAACAATTAAAATCTGCCGACAAGCCGCAAAAATTAATAAGTGAAATAGATAAAACCTCTTCATTTATTCGTGATGTACTAAACGAAGACTTTACTAAAATTGTAGTGAATGATACCTCGATGTATCAGAACATTAAAAGTCTAATGAAACAAATAGCTCCAGAAAAAGCTAAAATTGTTTCTAACTATTCCAATCAAAAACCAATCTTTGACACTTTCGGGATAAACCGTCAAATTAAATCTTCTTTTGGAAAAACATCCACTATGAATAGTGGTGCTTACCTTGTCATTGAACACACTGAGGCAATGACTGTGATTGATGTAAATAGTGGTCCCAAAATGCAAAGAAGTGATCAAGAATCTGCTGCACTAGCAGTGAATCTTGAATCTGCTAAAGAGATATCAAGACAACTTCGCCTGAGAGATATTGGTGGGCTTATAATTATCGATTTCATCGATATGCGTAAACAAGAAAATAAAGCAACTCTTTATAAAGAGATGAAAAAATTCATGAACGACGATAGAGCTCAACATACAATTTTACCACTAAGTAAGTTTGGCTTGATGCAAATTACACGTCAACGAACTAAGCCTGTTGTAAAAATTGATACGAGTGAACAATGTCCTAGTTGTAAAGGAACTGGAGTAGCACAAGCAACGATACTTATTACAGATACGATCGAAAATGATTTAGAAAGAATCATGGCTTCAAACCCGAAATCTAAAGTAAACCTAGAAGTGCACCCGTTTGTATATTCTTACTTTACGAAAGGCCTATTTGGTAAAAGATTCGAATGGTTTAAAAAGTACTACACTTGGATTAAAATAAAAGAGAATACTATTTTCCACCTCGATGAATATAAGTTTTATGATAAAAATGGTGACGAAATACGTATAACAGTAAATTAATGATTCCACTTCATCAGTTGCCGTTAAAAAGCAAAGCAAAAATCATCTCTGTTGAAGATAATTTCGTTCATTTACAGATGATCGCTAAAGGTCTTACCAAAGGTGCTATTATAGAAATTAGTAGAAAAACAATAGGAGGAGCTTGTTTCTATATAAAGTCTAGTAATCAAGCAATTGCTATTCAACGTGATCTTGCTAAGGTAATTTTCGTAGAAGAATTGTAATGGATAAAATAGCATTAATAGGAAACCCCAATAGTGGTAAATCAAGCATCTTCAACGCTCTTTCAGGTTTAAATCAATCTGTTGGGAATTTCCCAGGCGTTACTGTGGAAAAGAAGGTGACAACTATTACTAGTGAAACTGACGAAGTAGCAACACTTATTGATTTCCCTGGACTTTATTCCCTTTACCCTAATTCGAAAGACGAACAATTAGTAAGTGATATTCTTACTGATGAAAACCATAGTTCTCATCCTGATCGAATTGTTTACGTTGTTGATGTTTTACAACTGGAAAGACATTTATTACTTGCAACACAGATCATAGATATGGGATTTCCTGTGATTGTTGCTGTAAATATGATTGATATAAGTAAAGAAAAAAACTTGAACTTAAATCTTTCTTATTTAGAGGACAAACTTGGCGTACCAGTAATCCCTGTAAGTGCGAGAACTAAAGAGAATATTACAGAACTTAAAAGAGAAATTTTTAATGCGGATTTGACTCGTAAGCCAAAAGCCATCCATCAGAAATTAATACGTAAAAAATACGATGACATAGATTTTCAAGTGAATGATACTATGGCTCGTTTTGATATTTTCTCTCCTTGGATTCCAAAAATCATTATTGATGATTCCAAAAATGATGCTAAAGGAACGAGTAAAATAGATTCAATAATTACCCATAAAATTTTTGGTCCAATAATCTTTTTCGCTATTCTACTATTAGTATTCCAAGCACTATTTTCTTGGGCTTCTATTCCTATGGACTACATAGATAGTGCTTTTTCCTGGTTGGGTAATCTAACTAAACTTACACTAGGAACTGGATGGTTAAGTAGTTTAATTGCAGATGGCATAATTGCGGGAATAGGTGGAATTGTGATTTTTGTGCCACAAATTCTCATACTCTTTTTATTCTTAGGTTTACTAGAAGAAATAGGATATATGTCCCGTGCGATTTACTTATTTGACGGACTATTACGAAAATTTGGTTTGAGCGGAAAAAGTGTTGTTGCATTAGTTTCAGGTGGTGCGTGCGCAATTCCTGCTATTATGTCAACTCGAACAATTACGAATTGGAAAGAACGATTAATAACGATTATGGTGACACCATTAATTAGTTGTTCCGCTAGGTTGCCTGTATATATCATTTTGATAGAATTCATTGTACCAGAAAAAACCATAGGAGGTATCTTTTCACTACAAGCTCTTTTCTTCATGGGCATATACATACTAAGTGTAGTAGCAGCATTGGGGTCCGCATGGGTAATGAAAAAAGTTTTAAAGTCCAACGAAAGGAGTTTCCTTTTAATGGAGCTACCTCGATATAAAAAACCGATATGGAGAAATATATTTTTGAACGTGAAAGAGAAAGTTGTAAGCTTTGTATGGGAAGCGGGAAAGATTATTTTTTTCATATCAATTCTTCTGTGGTTCTTAGCCAGTTTTGGGCCCACCCAAAAAATGGAAGAAGCTGTTGAAAATGCGAAAAACTACGCACTCGTAAATAATCTTGATAATGAAGAAAGAGCGATTCTTATAGCTTCAACAGAATTAGAAAACTCTTTTGCAGGAATACTGGGAAAAACAATTGAACCTGTTATCAAACCGCTAGGTTACGATTGGAAAATTGGTATTGCCTTAATCACAAGTTTCGCAGCGAGAGAAGTATTTGTAAGTACGATGGCAACAATTTATGCTGTAGGAAGCGAAGATGAAAGCACGTTAAAGCAGCGTATGAAAAACGAAAAACACTATCTCACTGGCGAAAAAGTTTATTCCACTGCAACGGCATTTTCCTTGTTACTTTTCTACCTATTTGCTATGCAATGCATGAGTACGCTGGCAATTACCAAACGAGAAACTAATTCTTGGAAATGGCCGATAATCCAATTTGTTTTCATGACCATTATGGCATATTTAGCTGCATTTGCTGCATACCAATTATTGTCTTAGTAATACAAACACTTTATCTTATCCTATATTGATAAATAGCGTATAAAATTCAGTAATTATGCAAAGAGAATCAAGGAGAAAAGCAGATACATGGCCTTAGTCCTGTTGAGCATTTTCGACGAAGAGTATCGAAGGATAAAACTTAATTTTTCCGCCATTATAGGGTTCAATCTGTATAAAATCTGAATAATGAATAATGAAACAAATAACAAACCAAAAACAGCTTTAATAACAGGAGCAAATTCAGGAATAGGTAAACAAGCAGCAATTCAATTAGCCCAAGAAGGTTACCGAGTATTCGTAGGTGCTAGAAACAGAGATAGAGGATTAAAAGCACTTTCTGACATCACAAAGATTGTAAATAATAATGATGTAAGTTTACTTCTACTAGATGTTTCTTCCAAAGAATCAATTAAGAAAGCTGTTGAAGAATTATCTTCAAAGATAGAAGCACTAGATGTCATAATCCACAATGCGGCTGCATTCGACATTTCTCAAAAAGAAGTAATTAACACTGACGAAGGAATTGAACGAATATGGTCAACAAACCACATAGGCCCTGTAAGATTAACGAATGGATTACTTGATTTACTTAAGAAAAGTAACCAAGCACGAATTCTTACGGTTTCTTCCAAAGGTTTAATTATGTATCCCAAATTGAAAGTCGATCTAAAAGATCCAGAATTCAAAAACAGAAAGTTTAGTGTGCCTAAAGCTTATTATCAATCCAAGCTCGCTCAATTAATGTATACTTTTTATCTAGCAAAAACACTAAAGCCCTATAATATAACTGCTAATTGTATCAGAGTAACTAATGTAAAAATTGATGTTAATCGATATCCAAACGTTTCTTCTTTTATGAAATTCATGTATTCCTTTAAAAGTAAATTTTCTATTTCTCCTGAACAAATGGCAAAAACATACACTTTTCTTGCTACTTCTGATCAGGTTAAAAACGTTTCCGGTCAACATTTCGACGAAAAAAACAACACCGTAAAGTTATCGACATATAGCACGAATAAAGTAAACATTGATGCCGTTGTGAAATTAACAAATAGCTACTTGTAGTGTCTTACACATTTCTACACTAAATTTTCTCATATCGTAACGTCACGGAGCTTCATTCTTATAACCCCATATTCCCTCCAAAGTACTTTAGTGCCTTGAAATTATGAGTAATATCTTGTAGGAAATCCAATGGGCTGAAGCCCCTTGGAAGGATAATCTTTTTTAGTAGAATAACATTGACATAATATGCTTAAACCATCACACAAAAAAAGAGACAACCAACTTTTTGGCTGTCTCTAAATCTAACTATTAAACTACTATGATAATTCGTAATGTTTACCCCACATAACTGTGAAGAAAAACGATGCTCTCTAAAAAAATATATAAATTTTAAACCTTGAAAAGTTTTTCATGTAACACATATCTTTAGCCCAATTTGAAAGCTAAAAGTTTCTGATTTCATAGTAACAAGTCCTTCATTTTATATTGACATTTTGTTTTGAAAGTATACGTATTCCTTCTCAGTTCATGTAGTTTACGGTGTATTAAACGCTGATTAAACAGCTTGAAGTGCGCTAATATCTCGAATTAATATTTTTGATGGTTTTCTTGCGCTAAAGTGAATTAGGTTGTCTTTTTTTAATTCTCCTAAAACCCTAGCAACTGTTTGTCTTGAAGTATCGGTCATAAATGCGATGTCTTTATGAGATAATCCATGATTTATAAGACATTCATCTAGTCCAATTTTAATTCCTCTCTGTGTACCAATTCTTCCTAAGAATTCACTGATTCGGCTTTTGGCTTTCAAGAAAATAAAGTTTTTAAGTCTTTGATCAAGATTGTTCATTCGTGTCATAATCGTTTTCACAAGTTGATCAGCAAATAATTTATTTGATTGAACAAGTAAAAAAATATCTTCTCTAGGAATGCTGTAGATATAGGTATTGTTTTCTAAAACCTCGCTATATTCAGATCTTTCATTGCCACTAAATATTTGTTCTCCGAAAACATCTTTAGTATGAATGATCTCTTTTATTAGAGTCTTACCACATTCAGCAGTTGTTGCAAGTTTCACCTTTCCTGTAAAAATAAAATAAACCTTATCGCAAGATGATTTCTCTTTGTATATTACATCACCTTTGTGGTATTTTTTAACTGTAACACTATTCGCAACTTTTTGCAAATCATCGTTACTTAAGTTTTCTAGTAGTGAAAATGAGTGGAGTGCTGTTATTTTATCTTCTACATTGAATTCCATAATATTCGGATTTTACTCTATAATGAAGGAATTATTTGTCCCCCCTAAAGAATTTCAAAATTTTTCATAAGATTTTATAAAAAAACTAAGTAGAATGCAATTACTATATTATGATTGGTGTAAGAATTACTACTTTTGCAATACAATGAGGGGACAAGCAATCTTATATTTTTTTATTCTTCTTTTCTTTTCACTTTACAGTGGAAATGCCCAGCAAGTAAATCCTTTCGAATTAAGAACAGGAACGGATACTCAAGTAAATAAAAAAGATTCTACTTCGAATATTGATACTGGCAATTTTAATATCACCGTTATTGAAGATTCCCTTTCGAAACCTGTTATTACTGAAGATGTTGAAATCCCTGAATTTTCAGTTCCTCCCGTTGAAGAACCAACAGCTATTTCAGAGACACAGGAAGTAAACGAAGTTGACGAAAACAGAAACCCTTTTGCTTTAATCAACGGTACTGATAACGACGAAGGTATTCAACAAGATACTGCTAACACACTAGAGATTATTGACACTTCAGCAATATCTATAGATTCTTTAGGTATAGATCAAGAACTTGGTGTTCCTGTAGAAAGTGAATCTATTATAAATAAGAAAAAACCTGAAATCCCAAAAAGCAGAAACCTTATTGTTTTATGGGCCAGTCTATTTTCGGGACTCCTTATAGCATTAAGTATAAATTCCAAACGAAACCTCATTGTTGAAATTTGGAAGAGTTTCCGGAATTTAAGTTACATGAAATTGCTTCAAAAAGAGCAAAAAAATGGATGGTCTATTCAGTACATTCTGTTTTATGTTGTTTTTCTAATTAACATCAGCATCTTCATTCGATTCCTTTGTATTCACTTTAAACTGCCTTTACTAGGTTATTCTTACATAAAAATATTAATTTTTGTTTTTGCAATAATCGCAATAAGACATTTATGCATTTACGTCATTTCATTTATGAGAAAAAAGCTAAATGAAATAATACAGTATAACTTTATTATCATTTCAACCCATATATTTACTGGGCTTGTCCTTATACCAGTAAATCTTTGTTTAGCATTTGCAAGTCCTAAAATAGCTTTGTTCATGCTCTATGCTGGACTATCTTTTGTAACTATAGCCTACTTAAGTCGCTGTTTTAGAGCATTTATGAATTCTTTGAGAATCGTATTAAGTCATAGTTTTCATTTTCTTTTATATCTTTGCAGCTGCGAAATTGTACCTATTCTTATTTTGATAGGATATTTAAGAAATCTAATTGCTTGATTTTACGAATAATTTCAAGTTATTAATAACCTTAAAATATATTGGATGGCAACTAGTACAAAATCTAGAAGCGAATATAAACCTGTAAAGACGATCTTAGTTTCACAACCTAAACCTGAAAGATCTCCTTATTATAACCTAGAACAAAAATATGGTCTACAAATTGATTGGCGTCAATTTATCCATGTTGAACCCGTTCATGAAAAGGAGTTCCGTAAAACGAGAATTCGTCCTGATGAATATTCAGCAATTATTTTTACTAGTAAAAATGCAATTGAGCACTTTTTCAGACTTTGTGAAGAAATGCGAATCAAGATGTCTTCCGAAACAAAGTACTTCTGTATTTCTAGTGCAGTTGCTAATTACCTACAAAAATTTATTGTTTACCGTAAAAGAAAAGTTTTTGTTGGTGTTAGAAAAATAGTAGACCTAAGTGTGGCACTTGAAAAAAATAAGAAAGAAAAATTCTTACTGCCATGCAGTAACTTGGGTTCAAAGGATGTTGTTCTGTATCTACAAGAAAATGAATTTGACTTTCAAGACGCTATGATGTATCGCACAGTTGCTAGCGATCTTTCTGATCTTAGTGATATAACTTACGATGTTCTTGTATTTTTTAGTCCATTGGGAATAAAGTCACTTTATGAAAACTTCCCTGACTTCAAACAAAATGATACTAGAATTGCTGTTTTTGGCAAAACAACAAGTAAAGCAGTATTAGATAGGGGATTGACTATTAACATCAAAGCTCCAGCTCCTGGTATTTCTTCAATGACAATGGCTCTTGAGCACTATATTAAGCAAGTCATAGGTAAGTAATCACTCCTATTTATTTTTGGGAATTAGGGTAAGGTATGTAAGTGTTATCACCAGGAACTACAGGAAACTTTTTGTTTTCCCAATCCGCTCTTGCCTTTTTTAATCTTTCTTTGCTGTGTGATACAAAATTCCAAAGCAAGTATCTTTCTTCGTCTAATGGCTTACCGCCAAAAAGTAATACTTGGGAGCCCTTAGCTAAAAATATTTCACATGCTTCGTCTGTTTTACTGATAAGCATTTGTCCCGATTTTACCTCTTCCTGTTTTAGTTTAATTGCACCTTTTACTATAACAAATGCAACTTCTCCTTCTAATTGTCCTATCAGACTTAAATTAGATTCTTCTTTAGCAAGAATATCTACCATAAATAACGATGAATAACCTTGTAATGGTGAAGTCTTCCCAAATGCGTTTCCAGCAACCAATTTCATTTTCAAGTCATTCTGATTCCAAACAGGTAAAATATGTTTTGGATAAAAATCAAACCTTGGATCCATTTCTTCTTTATTTTTGGGCAAAGCCACCCAAATTTGATAACCATGAAGTATAGACTCTTGTTTTACTCTACCTCTCACTGGTGTTCTTTCCGTGTGCGTCACACCCTTTCCTGAGGTCATAAATCCTACATCTCCAGGAGTTATAATTTGATGACTACCAGTACTATCTTTGTGTTCAATTTCTCCTTCATATAAATAGGTTAATGTACTTAAACCTATATGCGGATGTTGGTCTACATCCACATAACTACCATTACCTATTTTGGAAGGACCCATATGGTCTATGAAAGTAAAAGGTCCAACTTGTCTTTTTTTTCTAAAAGGTAATAATCGCCCAACTATAAAGTTACCTAAATCTGTCTGACGCTCATCTACGATTAATTTATTATTTGCCATATGGTCTAGTTTAATGTTTTAGCTCTCTTTTACTAAAAACTCATTAATAATTAAAAATCTTTTATATCAACAATAAAGTAAATCAGTACAACTCACAATTTGTTTCACTTAGGCTTTTGTCTAAGTGAAAAAGTTCACTCAATTAGCCATCAATTTAGCAAAGTAATTATCATGAACTAAAGGATAAGTAACTTAAAGAGCAAATAAACTACATATTTTAGCTGCCTCTTATATTCTTGTCAATCAAACTACTTAAGAATACTATATCGACTGTAGCTTGAGAGTCAGAATTATCTGTTGAAAATTCAAATATAAGCACATATAATTTATATAAAAAATTGATTTTCAAAGGAATTACTAGCTAAAAGTTTGAAATTTAATGCTTTAAACGTTTTAGCTTGATTAACTTTGCAGCTTCAAAATAAAGTTAATTATGGCAACTAAGATTTTCAATCTATTCGACTTTAAGCAAAAAGTAGATTATAAAATAGAAATTTTATCAGGACTTACAGTCGCTTTGGCACTTGTCCCTGAAGCTATTGCCTTTGCTTTAATTCCAGGGTTTTCTCCTCTTACGGGACTTTATGCAGCTTTTGTAATTTGTCTGGTTACTGCCATTCTTGGAGGTAGACCAGGAATGATATCAGGTGCAACTGGTGCAGTAGCAGCTATATTTATTGGATTCATAATCCAAATTAAAGAAACTTTTCCTGGAATAACACCACAAGAAATCTTACAGTATGTGTTCGCAACTGTAATACTTGCTGGGATACTACAAGTCGCTTTTGGATTATTTCGTCTAGGGAAATTTATAAGACTTGTACCTCATCCAGTGATTTTTGGTTTCGTTAATGGACTTGCAATAATTATTTTCACAGCTCAATTTCCTAACTTTTTTGATCTAGAAACAGAAAAACTACTTGCAACAGGTCCATTACTTACTATGATAGGTTTGACTTTATTGACCATGCTCATCATTTGGGGTTTACCCAAAATAACTAAAGCGATTCCGTCTGCTCTTGTTGCAATTATAGTTGTTTCACTGATTGTCATTCTAGGGAATATTGACACTTTAACCGTAGAAGATATTATGAAGGGAGAATCCATGAATGGTGGTTTCCCTCCTATTTCAATACCCCAAATTCCTATAAATTGGCAAAGTTTATCTTTTATCCTTCCATTCTCTGTAATCATAGCGGGTGTAGGATTAATTGAAAGTCTTTTAACATTAAATATTGTTGATGAAATCACTGATACGAGAGGAAGCGGTAACAAAGAAAGTGTAGCTCAAGGTATTGCTAATATTTTTTCAGGCTTTCTTTCAGGAATGGGAGGTTGTGCAATGATTGGTCAAAGTTTAATTAACACTTCATCAGGTGCAAGAGCTAGATTATCAGGAATTACAGCTGCAGTGATGTTATTAGTATTCATCATGTTTGGTTCTAGTTTTATCATTCAACTTCCTATGGCAGCACTTGTTGGGCTTATGTTCATGGTTGCAATAGGAACATTTGAGTGGGCAAGTTTCAAAACCTTCGGAAAAATGCCAATATCGGATGTAATTGTAATGATTCTAGTGACACTTATAACAGCCATTACTCACAATCTAGCATTGGCAGTTTTACTTGGTGTAATCATTGCTGCATTAGCGTATGCTTGGGAAAATGCTAAGCGTATTCGAGCAAGAAAATATGTGGACGAACATGGAATAAAACATTACGAAATCTTCGGACCGCTCTTTTTTGGGTCAACCACACTTTTCGGTCAAAAATTCGATATCCAAAACGATCCTGACGTTGTAATTATTGACTTCAAAGAAAGTCGAATAGCTGATATGTCAGCAATAGAAGCTGTGAATAAAGTTACTGAACGCTACAAAAAAGTTGGTAAAGAAGTTCATCTTCGTCACTTAAGTGATGACTGTATCGTGCTATTAAATAAAGCAGATGCGATTATCGACGTAAATGTAATGGAAGATCCTACGTATAAACTTCCCGTAGATAAGATTCCAACAACTGCAAAATAGTCAAGAATTTATCGTGGCAACTAATCGTCTAGATCCGCCACGATTTCGGAATTCACATAAGTAAATCCCTTGCCACGTCCCAAGGACTAAACGCCCATCCTTTATAGGAATGGTAACATCTATTCCCGTCAGAGTCGCCTTAATATGTGCAGGCATATCATCAGGCCCTTCAATGGTGTGTTTTAGACCAGGCATATTCTCAGGTACCAACTTATTAAATATAAATTCGTAATCTTCACGAACGTCTGGATCAGCATTTTCACTGATACAAATTCCTGCCGAAGTATGAAGAAGAAATAAATGCAATAAACCTACAGATGGTAATTTACCTAGTTGATTTACAACTTCATCCGTAATCAGGTGAAAGCCTCTTTCTCTAGCTCTTAAACTTATACTTAGCTGATTCATCATACACTAGAATTGTATCTTCTTAGTCATCTGCTCCCCATTTCTTTCGAATGTAATTTTTGCTTTATCACCTTCATCATAACTCGTAAGATGCTCAAGCAAACCATTTACACTATAAATAACTTGCTTATCTATCTTTAAAATCTTGTCACCTTTCTGTAATCCAGCAGCTTCTGCAACACTTCCTTCAACTATTCCATCGATTACTACAGACTCATCAAGCATCACGCCCATTCTTACTTTCGGAGCTGGGAATTCCATTTCATCTTTTGAAAACCACGTAAAGTTGTCTTCGCCATCGTCGTTATATTCCACACGAACTTGTATAGAATCTCTATCACCATCCGATAACTCCTTTACAAAAACCTGAATATCTTCTTCTGAATTCATATTCTTAATTTCCCCATCTTTACTATCCAAAATCATTATTCGCTTTTCCATCCCCCCTTCTTTAATAATATTTTCACCATCTTCTGCGTCCATTAAAATCTCTTGAACTTCCTCTTTACCGTCTTTTATCGTTTTTATAACAATCTTTTTCTTTGCACCATCTCCTATCTCTTTTACTTCAACATTCACACTGACTGAATCCGCAGCTCCATCCATCTGTGTATCATCTGTATCAATAATCATTATTTTCTTTTGATTGCCTCCTTTTTGCATTGATTCATCAGACACTTTCTCTACGATTTCTTCAATATTTAGCTTACCATCTTTCATCGTTTTTATAATATACTTATTAATAGTCGTCCCATTTTCTTGTGTCACTTCTAAATCCACATCCACTGAATCAGCTCCAGCATCTGTGAATTTCTTTATTAGCTTATCAATATCAGTTAGCTTATCATCCGTCTTAATTATGATAACCTCTTTCTTCTTTTCAACCGTTTTTTGAGCAAAACTTATTGAAGTAAACAAAACAAAAATTAGTATTAAAACAGATACTCTCATTTTTAAACATTTATTTTACGTTAATAATGGATAGTAAAATTGTATATAAATCTTCAGTTCACAAAACGAATCCCCTATATCTTGTTATTGCATCGATATTCATTTATTTTATGCTATATCAATATCATGGGTTTCAGGTTTTTGGGAGTGATACAATAGAGACGGTTCCGTATGCAATGTGGTTGAATGATTCATCGATTTTTGCGAATGATTTCCATCAGTCTCACTTGAGAGCAACAGACATAAATGAGCGCATTACAAGTGTATATCTTTTGCATTTTTTTGGCAATAATATCGAATGGGGATCTCGAATTTTACATTTCTTTTTCACCGTTTTTTTGTGTGGAGGAATGATCCGTTTTGCTGATCTTTTTATTAAGCATTTCACATTATCGGTCGTAGCTGTATTCATAACTTTGTTCGCTTTATACAATATAAATATTGGCGGAAATGAATTGTATTACAATATGTTTGTTCCTTCCTTAGCAGCTAAATCTATTGCCATTTGGGCGTTGGTTCAAGCTTACGCCAAAAGGTATTTATTAGCGGGTTTAATGCTCGGAGCAGCAAGTATTTTCCAGCCATTAGTAGGTTTGCAGCTTTTTGTTGTTGTATTGCCAATTGTGTTAATTATCAATGGATTTTCGAAAGATTCTTTAAAGTTTGTAACTACTTATACTATTACAGGTGGTCTATTTGTACTTGTAATTTTGTGGGCTCAGGGCCCAAATGTAGAATCAACCGCTAGCTTTTATGACATTGTAAAATTCCGAATCGCTCACCATTTCTTTCCAGCATATTTCCCCAAAAGTCATATACTTATTTTAGGAGGTTTGTATCTTTTGGCAATTATATCATATGCACGTAAAAACAAATTTCTCGGATTATTCTTTGGAGTAGCACTAGCAGGAATTATCGTATACACTTTGGGCGTAAGCCTAAAAATAGACACTATACTGTCGTCACAATTTATGAAAATTAATATCTGGTTGAAATTTTTTGCAGTTATATCCATTACCGCATTTATTAAATCACAACTAGAAAGCAAACATCACATGTACCTCGGAGTTGCCTTATTTTCGATTTCTTTAATTATTGCATTGACTCGATTTAATCCTGTTTACGATGCAGATTATCCTTCCGATTTATACACCTGGATTAGCATAAATACAAGCGTTGATGACATCATGCTGGTTCCACCTGAATTGAATGATTTCAAAGGTCGTACCGCGCGATCAACCTACTTCGATTTCAAAGCCATGTTGCATCACAAACCAGCAATTTTTGAATGGTATAAAAGATTCCAAGAAGTGTATGGAATGAAAGCTCAAGATAGGACTAAAGAGATAGAAATATTTGGTGAAATTAATAGAAACTATCTTAATGGGGAAGCTTGGAAAAGTGCTGATATTGATTACATAATAACTCGTGAAAATCAAAAGATTTCCAATAGAGAATTAGTATTTGAAGCTTCAAATTACAAAGTTTACAAATAATCTCCTTACGCCAAACGCTGCACAATAATCATTCTTTTATTGAGTTATATTTTTATCTACACTTAAAAATTAAACCAATGAAGTACGCATTTTCAATCTTTTACACATTCGTTTTTTTCACTTTTACTACTGCCCAAAACACGGAAAATTATTCTATTCATTTTGATTTCGACTCTTATGAACTATCCGCTGAAGCCGAGCAGTCTCTTAAAGAAATACAGAATAATCTAGAGCAATCGTTCCAGTATACTCTTGAAATTATAGGTCATACTGACCAAGATGGAGATTTCGAATACAATAATAATTTAGCCGCTCAACGTGCCCAGCAAGTATTCAATTTTTATATTGAAAATGGAATGAATCAAAAGCAAATTTCTTACTTGTCCAAGGGCGAATATGATTTACTATTTAATCAAAACGACAACATCTCCAAGTCGAAAAATAGGCGTGTAGAAATCATTGCTAAGATGTACGAAATTGAATCAGTAGATGAAATGATGGCATTGTTATCTCCTGAATCAAGCGAACAAGAATTTCTTGTGCCGATATCTAGAGAACAAAAAATAGAGGGAAAAGAAGGAACAATTGTAGAGATTCCTGAAAATGCATTTGTGTTTGAAGATGGGTCAAGCCCAAAGGGACCAGTGATTGTAAGTTTGACGGAAGCATTCGACTATAATGCATTTATGAATCACGATTTATCGTGCAGAAGTAATGACCGATTGCTTGAGTCGGGCGGGATGATTAAGTTAACTGCACGTTCCGAAGGAAGAACGTTGAAAATGAAGGAGGGAAAAGAGATTGCATTGACATTTCCTGAAAGTGAATTGAAAGAAGGCATGGAATTATTCTACGGTGAAGTAGAGGCAGAAGGAGTTGCTAACTGGGAAGCGACGGGTGAACCAATAGGAAAAGCTAAAGTTGAAATTGATGATGAGATTTTAGCAATAATAGATTTAAAGTCATTACTAGTAAATTTAGAAACACCGAAGAAACCTGTATTTGATGTTCCTTCTTTTCCACTAAAACCTATTACCCCTCAAAAACCACACAAGCCCTATAAACCAATAGAACCTCTAAAAGAAAACATCAATGTTAATTTTTCATTGAAGCAAAAACTATTTTTAAGTAAGAAAGAAAAGGATGAAATATTGGAATCTAAATTTCAAAAGAAATATGAAAAATACTTAATTGATCTTGAAAAATATGAAAGTAAATTATCTCGCTTTTATGAACTAAGTGAAGCGTTTTCAGATAAGAAAATAAAATCAAAAATTGCCATTAAAGAATGGGAGGATAAAATGGAAGAGCTAAGATTTCAAGTTGGACACTATTATCTTAAACTAGAGGTTTACAGAAATGAAAAAATGATATTCGATGCACAAAAGTATCTACAAAAAAATGTAAATGAAGAAGATAAATATCGTGTACTTCATAATTATTCTGAATTACTAAATAGAAAAGATTTAGCTTATGACCTCTCTATTGCAAGGACTTATAAAAGAAAGTTGTTTACTTCGAAAGATTACTTTATTGAAAACTACAAAAGAAATACTATCCGCAGAAATGGTTCTGTAAAAATTATAGACGAAGCATTAGAAGTAAGAATAGATAGAACTAATAAAATATTTAAAGGACCAGAAAGTATGTTGGCCGAAGCCACATTCAAACTGAATAAAAATAAATCTATACAAGATCTAGGAAAATATGCAACCTCTATATCTTCCCTAGGCTGGATTAACTGTGATCGATTCAAAAATGTGGATGAAACGGACAAAAGAGAACTTGCATTAAAAGCCGATAAAGACACTAAGTTTTATCTAGCGTTTCAAGATATCAATTCGATGCTAACTCCATTTAGAATAGATAATGAAATTTCATTTAGTGGAATTCCTACAGGAGAACGAGTTACGCTTGTTGGCATTCAATTAAAAGAAAATAAGCCATACATATTCTACAAGGAAATGCAAATAGTGGGTAATGAGAAGCTAATTCCTAGTTTTCAAGAAACAACATTTGATGAATTAAGCGCTGTTTTTGCAAGTTTATAACGATGAATATATTGTATAATCGGTTCGTACTATTTATTTTAATTGCATTGGTATCATGTGGAAACTTGAAAAATAATGCTGTTATTCAAGAATACAACTCCCTTGTTGAAAATTCTGTGTTGCTAAATGTAGATTTCAAGTTACGTGCCTCAAAACTGGCTATAGGAAAGAATAAAGAATCCGGTGGATGGTATGTGAATGATAATGAAGCAAAGCCTATAAAGAGCAAGTTTACAAAAGAAGGCACTTATCTTTTAATAGATGAACAAGCATATACACAGATATTAGACACTTTTTTAGCTAATAGATTATACCTAGTCAATAACTCTGAAGAAAAAAATTGTTTTACCGCACAAGACAGTAGATTAGATATTGTTATGCAGGCAAAGAACTACTTGGGAATATGGAGAGATATCGAATATTTACCACAAAGCTGGTGTGGAAATAGTTTTCATGAAATCTGTTTAAATAAAAATCAATTCTGGGAATTTCCTAGCCCCATTTTTGAAGGGAAATATAAAACGAAATTAAGGTACAAATTAACAACCCCTTCAAAAACTATATTGTCTAACGAAATCGGTGGTTACATTAATCCTGGACAATTTCGCAATAAACTCCCATACACTCCAAAGAGTTTAATGGATCCATATACTAATTAATAAGTTGAAAGATAATTTATCTTTGTGGCTGGAATGGGAAATATGAAAACACAAAACTTTAGAATAACTTTTACACTTTGTATCCTTTTAGCTTTTTCGTTCAGCTTACATGCACAGAATTTTGCAAAAAACTATTGGAACAGATTAGTGAATGATACAACAGATGTTTCTAAGTCTCAGCTCATAGTCTACCCTACTCTAGCATTTGCACCTGAGACAAGCTGGGAAATAGGCTTAAGTACCTTATACATTTATCATGCGAAACAAGATACATTGAATCGATTAAGCGAGATCAATGCATTCACATTTTTCACTTTGGAAAACCAATATGGATTATGGTTTGATCATGCTATATACACCGATCAGAACAAGTGGTTTTTCTTAGGTAGACTTCGTTTTCAAAGTTTTCCTCTGTTTTACCACGGGATAGGCATTGATTCTCCTGAAGAATATCTCGCCCGCGTTGATGCCAATCAAATCATCATTAAAGAAAGAGTTCTAAGGAAAGTATATCGAGACATTTTTGTGGGATTAGAACTAGATTATCAACGATTTTCAAATGTTGACTTTGTACCAGCGAACTCGTCTGAGCCCATTTTCGCGCTACCTCTTGGCCACGAAGGATCTAACAATGTAGGCCTTGGACTAGGTTTGGTTCAAGACAATAGACATAATGTTTTGAATGTTCGAAAGGGTCTATTTTCGGAATTAGCATTCCTACATTATAACGAAACATGGGGAAGTACATATAATTTCACATCTATATTATCAGACACTCGCATATATAGACCAATCAGTAAAAACAATGTGATAGCGGCACAACTATTGGGTCAATTCAACACAGGTGATATACCCTTTAATCAATTGGCACAAATGGGTGGAGAAAGTATTATGAGAGGTTATTATTTTGGAAGATATCGAGATAATAACCAAGTTGCTACACAAGTAGAATTCCGATTTTTACCCGTACCATTGCAATTTACCAACCGCCTGGGATTTGCTGTTTTTGCAGGTACAGCAACTACTTTTCCCACATTTGATGCGTTTGAATTTTCAGACTTTGTATTTTCAGGAGGAGCGGGATTGAGATTTTTACTCTTTCCGAAAAAGGACATTTGGACACGATTCGATTGTGCTATTACAAACGAAGATGTTGGGTTTTATTTGTTTATTGGTGAAGCGTTTTAGATTTATCCCAATTTCACATCCTTCTTGCTTCGACTATATGCTGGAGCTCACAATAAATTCGTATCTCCATCAACCTAAATCCTTCCTGATTCGACTAGATGCGCTCACAATAAATCCACTTTCCCCTCAACCTTCATCCTTCTTGCTCTTCCCCCTCAACCTCAATCCTTCTCCCATCTGGGTGAAGGAAGCTACATTGATATTAAAAGTTAACTTTAATTGCTTGTTTTAGTATCCAGTAAATAATTCCAGCTTTGTGGTGTTACGTAGTATGTGGCAATCT
>CAZMKA010000016.1:0-30449 GCA_964566605.1 uncultured Saprospiraceae bacterium
ATTATCTTTGGATAATTACTGAATTTTAACCGCAATTATAAAGTACAATCTGTATTAATTGTTCATAAATTCGAAGATTGCAATACTTATTTATGAAATTAGAATGACTAATTTACTATTTTTGTGATGAAAATAATAGTTTTAAGTCAAAAATTCACTTGATTATTAAAGATTTATAACTATATTTGCGGTCCGATTCTAAAATCGATTAATAATAAAGAGTTAAAAAATGCAAAAAGGTATACATCCAAAGGAATATAGAACAGTTGTATTTAAAGATGTTTCATGTGATCACACTTTTTTAAGTAAGTCATGTACACCGACAAACGATACAATTACTTGGGAAGATGGAAACGAATATCCACTAATTAAAGTGGAGATTTCTTCTGAGTCTCACCCATTCTTTACAGGAAAAATGAAATTTGTTGATACAGCAGGACGTATTGATAAGTTCAATAAGAAATTTGCTAAGTTCACTAAGAAAACTGCTGAACCTAAGCCAGCTGAGTAATAACTCAGAACAAAACATATAAGAGCTCTTCATTAATTTGAAGGGCTTTTTTTATTTTATAAAAGCTCTTTTCTAATCCCCATCCATTCCTATATAGCTTGTTCTACATTTACACAAATAAAAAAAGAGACGAGTAATACTCAGTCTCTTTTTAAGGTAGGCTATGATTAACGCATTTTGGAAGATCAATTCAATTGTATGAAAATTCCAAGAAATTAATACATGCTATTTTGTCTATACTTTGCTTTACATATTTTTATAATAAAATTCTATCGTATCTATTATAAAGTTGTAGTTCAGCTCTTTTGGTTTTCTTTCTATTGACACCTTTGCCTACACCCTATTATAATTCAACTATCGTGCCAAAAATGAATATCTTATAAAAAAACATCATGTGTAAGGCAATTACTTTCATAGTTTAATACATATAAAACCCCTATTTACAGGTTAATCTTTAAAAATTAAATTTTAATGAATCAGTCTTTTAATAAAGTTCAATAAACTAATCTTGTTGAAATTAAATGGAAAACGAGCGAGCTCGAACCGCAACTAAAGTGTCGCAAAGAATACAATTTAAATCATTGTTTAAACATTAATGTTTAAACATCGTTATATTTGCCGTGATGAGTATCGAAAAAGATTTACAACAAAAGAAACCTTTCAAAAACGAGCAAGAAAAATGTTTAGTCAACATTCTGTTTACCTCTCGTTACATTGAAAACGTACTTTCTAGTGCCTATAAAGAGTATGGCATAACAATGAAGCAGTATAATATCTTACGTATCCTTAAAGGAGCTAGTGAGCCGATAAGCACCCAACTTATAAGAGAAAGAATGATTGATAGAATGTCTGACATATCAAGAATTGTTGATCGATTGGTTGAAAAAAATCTTGTGACAAAGTGTGTGAATGGAACAGATAAAAGATTAGTCGATGTCACTTTAAGTGAATCAGGGTTAAATCTTTTAGAAGAAGTTAAACACTCTTTTGATCAAAATAATTATGTAACAAACAATTTAAACAATAAAGAAGCCGAAGATTTAAGTCGATTACTTGACAAGATTAGAGGCTATTAATAACAACTAAAACAAATTAAATGAAATTTTTAAGCATGAGCATTCTGCCAATCCTTTTTGCATTCGGTATAATGACAACAACTAACAACACAGAAACAATAACAAAAGAAATAAGCTCTTCTTCTATTATTTGGAAAGCGCAAAAAGTAACAGGTGCACACGAAGGAACTGTTGATTTGAAAAGTGGAGACTTAAGCTTTGATGCAGATGGAAATCTTACAGGTGGAAGTTTCATGATTGATATGAATACAATCGCAGTTACAGATCTTACTGGTGATATGGCCGGAAAACTTAAAGGTCACCTTATGAGTGATGATTTTTTCGCTGTAGCTTCAAACCCAACAGCTGAGTTAAAAATCACAAATGTTGCTCCTAAAGGAACTCCTGGTGATTATAAAGTAACAGCAGATTTAACAATCAAAGGAAAAACAGCTCCTGTTAAATTCTATACTAATATTTCAGACGTAGAAGGAATGCAAAAAGCAACTTCTACAATTACTATTGATAGAACAGTATATGATGTTAGATATGGGTCTGGTTCTTTTTTCTCTGGATTAGGAGATAAAACAATCTATGATGAATTTACTATTGAAGTAGAATTACTTGTTAAGTAATTGTTTAATAGAATAAAAATTGGATAAATAGGAAAAAGGTCTTGATGTAATATCAAGGCCTTTTTTCTATTTAACGATACATTCTTTATATCGGAAACAAGTAACAATATGGTCATTAACCATTCCTGTTGCTTGCATATGTGCATACATGATTGTAGAACCGACAAACTTGAATCCGTCCTTTTTCATTTGCTTAGACATTGCATCACTTACTGGAGTGGTAGCAGGAACTTCATTCATCGTTTTAAAAGAATTTACTGTAACTCTTCCATCATTAAATCTCCAGAAATAATCAGAAAAACTCATTCCTGATTCTTTGATTTTTAAATATGTTTGAGCATTAGTTACAGCAGCTTTTACTTTCAATTTATTACGAATAATTCCAGCATTATTTAACAGTTCAGCTATTTTCACATCATCATATCGGGCCATCTTCTCAGCATCAAATCCATCGAGCGATTCCCGAAAATTTTCTCGCTTATTTAATATTGTACTCCATGAAAGTCCAGCTTGGTTTCCTTCAAGTATCAACATCTCAAACAAATGTTGGTCGTCATAACTCGGTACTCCCCATTCTTCGTCATGATATTTCTGGTACAATTCACTTCCTAGACACCAATCACATTTCACTTTTTCCATAATTATTTTCCTTTAAGAACTTTGGGCAATACTAATTTAAAATTCATGATTAGGCGTAAGCTATTGAAACATAAAAGATCACGTGTTTCTATACTTCATATTTAATGTTACTAAATCCTAAAACACCCATATACAAATGAACACAGCAGAATTTTTTGCAGCGAAAACAAGTCCATCGAATTATTATAACCAACGTATTATACAGATTACACTCGATTAGCTCTTATAAAACATCCATTTTGCTATCTCTTTTAATGATGTCTTCTTTCCGTATAATAATATTCCTACTCTATAAATTCGACCCGACAACCATATCATACCAACTGCCGTACCAATCATTAAAATTAAAGAAAGCGCAATTTGCCACAACGGCGGGTCAAATGCTAATCTCGCTGGTAATAAAATAGGACTAAATAGCGGAAACATTGAGCCGAAAATAGCT
Source organism: uncultured Saprospiraceae bacterium (assembly GCA_964566605.1). Lineage (GTDB taxonomy): Bacteria > Bacteroidota > Bacteroidia > Chitinophagales > Saprospiraceae > JAHDFB01. Next base: position 3,283 of record CAZMKA010000016.1, read on the forward strand.
AAATTACCGTTGGGATTATTCATTATAGGCATCAACATTGTGAACGCTATAATAACAGGAACAATAATAGGAATCATCAAAGATTGCGACTCGCCCATATCATCCCCCATTGCTGCACCTATTGCTGCAAACATTGATGCATAAATAAAGTAACCTCCAAGAAAACACAAGACAAAAACAGGTATAATAATAAACCAATTCATCCTACCTAATTCTAGGATTAAGTTCGAAATATTTAAATCATTGAGTTGCTCTTGAGGAATTCCCGTATTCATATTCGCCATGTCACCATACTGTGAACCATCAATTCCCATAAATAGTGAAATAACCAACAGTATAACAGGAATCAAGATTAACCATACCGCTAACTGAGTAAGACCTACCGCTCCTACACCTATGATTTTACCCAACATTAACTGGAAGGGTTTCACAGAGGAAATTATCACTTCTACAATCCTATTAATCTTCTCCTCCATCACCGAACGCATAACCATCCCGCCATAAATAAAGATAACCATATACATCATGAATCCCATAAGAAACCCTATTCCTGTTCCCACGATGGCATTCAATTTACTTTCATTCGACTTTCCTTTCGAAGCAAGGAATTCTGCATTCTCTACATTCACCTTTACATCGAATGCCTCTAATACTCCTTTATCAATCTTCGAATCCTCTACCCGTTGTTTTCTAAATGCATCCTCTAGATCGTTTTCAATTTTATCGATAGACGAAATCCCTATTTTTTCTTTACTTTCATACGTTGCTTGTCGTTTATTCAGCGTATCTGTATTTACAGGAACATTCAAAAGAATATCATATTCTTCCTTTTCATATTCAACTTTCGCAAGCTCTTCGGAAAGTCCTGAATAGGTATAAATAAAGGTGCCTTTTGTTGGTAAAAAGTCACCTGTTTGATTTCCTTCATCAACTACCAAAACTTTTTGGTCTTTTTCAGATGAATACGCGCCTAACAATGCACTAAAAACAAAGAATGCACCGAAAGCAAGTGGCGTTAATAAAGTAGCGAGAATAAAAGATTTTGATTTTACTCTTATAAGATATTCTCGACCTGTAATTGTCCATAATTTATTCATAGTCCATTAGTTTTTTACAAGCTTTATAAAAATATCATTAATGCTAGGAAGAATTTCTTCGAAAGCCTTTACTCTAGCACCTGTATTTAATTGATCCCTCAAAAATGTTTGAACAGCTTCATCTGTTTCACCCTTGAGTTCGAATTTATTATTATCTAATCGTTGGACCTTCACATAATCACTTGACGTAATATCACTACCGCTTTGAAGTTCCAAGAAATATTTATTCTCTTTAAAACTCTCCTTAACTTCATCAACATTTCCTGTAAGTTGAACCTTTCCTTGATTAATCAAAACCAAATCTTCACATACTTCCTCTACACTTTCCATTCTGTGCGTAGAAAAAATAATACTTGATCCTTGCTTGTTCAAGCGCATAATTTCTTCCTTGATAATTCCCGTATTCACAGGATCTAATCCCGAAAACGGTTCATCCAATATAATTAATGATGGCTCATGTAAAACAGTAGCTATGAACTGAATTTTCTGCTGCATTCCCTTCGATAACTCTTGAACTTTCTTATTATACCAAGAAGCTATTTCCAGTCTTTCCAACCAATAATCAATCTTTTTCTTAGAAGCTTTTTTGTCGAGTCCTTTAAGAGAAGCTAGATAGACCAAGTGATCTCCTACTTTCATTTTCTTATATAAACCACGCTCCTCGGGCATATATCCTATATGCTCCGGAGTTCTATGGTTTATAGGATTTCCGTCAAGTAAAACGGTTCCACTATCCGCGGCGGTTATACTTGTTATAATTCGAATTAACGAAGTTTTACCTGCACCATTGGGGCCAAGTAAGCCGAAAATATTTCCTTTTTTCATATCAAAAGAAACATGATCAACTGCTCTATGATTTTTATAGTCTTTGACTATGTTATCAAGTGAAAGTACATTCATAAGTAAGAATTTATATAGTCAACAAAATATTAAATATTATCATCCCAAAAGCTTTCTTTTTAGGATTATTACGCTACTTTTATCGATGAACAATAACATTTATCACATGGAATTTGCCCAATCTTTAAACAGCCCTATCGGTCTTATCCATGTTTATTCCACTGACAAAGCAATCACAAAGCTAATTAGGTCTACCGAAGTAATCGAGCAAAAGCCACATAAAGTTTTGGGTCAAGCCCAAAAACAGCTCAGCGAATATTTCGAAGGTAATAGAAAAGTTTTTGAATTACCCTTGGACATTAGTGCTGGGACCATATTCCAACAAAGTGTTTGGACTAAATTATTAAATGTTGGTTATGGTATTGTGAAATCTTATTCCGACCTTGCTATCGCTTGTGGTGACATCAAAAAAGTAAGAGCCGTAGGAAAAGCGAATGGCGCAAATCCCATTCCCATTATTATTCCTTGTCATAGAATCATAGGAAAAAATGCCAAATTAGTAGGCTATTCCGGAGGCTTGGATATGAAGAAATACCTTTTGAAGCTTGAGAAAGCACCGCTTGTGTACGAACTTTTTTAATCTATGGAACCTTTACTGAAAGAAATAAGAGCCTGTAGAATCTGTGTAGATAAATTGCCTTTGGGTCCCAACCCAATTCTTACCTGTCATTCCAAAAGTAAAATAATACTAATCGGACAAGCGCCGGGAAAAGTAGTGCATAACAGTTCGAAACCATGGGCAGATAAAAGTGGTGAGCGACTGAGAGATTGGCTAGGCGTTAATGAAGAAACATTTTATAAAGTGGAAAATTTCGGAGTTGTTCCTATGGGTTTTTGTTATCCCGGCAAAGGAAAAACAGGTGATTTGCCACCGTGTAAGGAATGTGCACCTACATGGCACGATAAGATTTTTGACGAAATAGAGGGAAATCCATTGATTCTACTAATTGGCAAATATGCCCAAGATTATTATTTGCCCGTAGTTAAAAAGGAAACATTAACGAAAAAAGTAATGAACTTCGCAAGCTATTTGCCGAAGTACTTTGTTTTACCACATCCCTCACCGCTAAACAATCGATGGTTAAAGAAAAACCCATGGTTCGAAAAAGAAAATATACCATTTTTGAAGGAGGAGGTGAGGAAGCAAGGAGTTTCATAGGGAAAATTGTATCTTTGTTTAAAGTGAGAATAGATGAGATTTTTTGGCTTAGGCAAGCGTTCACAACCTCAGGGTTTTAATTATATTCCTCAGCATTATGATGAGCAAAAAGAGAGGTTGGATAATCTTATGCAAGATTATGATGAAACCGATGAAGAATCATTAAATGCTATGAAAGCCCGAATCAAAATGGGTTTTTCTTCTCGCCCTTATTACTACGACAAAAATAATACTGCATCAAAAATACGGCGAAAAAGCAACATCCGAATATCTATTATTATCGCCGTTTTACTACTATTCGTTCTGTACGTACTGGGAAATTTCGGAGATTTATTACACGAAATGGTAAAATAAATGAGTAACATTATTCAGTTGCTTCCGGACTCAATTGCAAATCAGATAGCCGCAGGTGAAGTGGTTCAGCGACCATCATCAGCAGTAAAAGAATTGCTAGAAAATGCTATAGATGCAGGAAGCAATTCCATAAAATTAATTCTGAAGAACGCAGGAAAAACCCTCATTCAAGTTATTGATGATGGAAAAGGAATGTCTCCTATCGATGCAAGAATGTGTTTCGAAAGACACGCCACTTCGAAAATAAGACAGTCCGAAGATCTATTTGCTATTAATACTATGGGATTCCGAGGAGAAGCCATGGCATCAATTGCGGCGATTGCTCAAGTAGAATTAATCACAAAAGAACGAGAAAGCGATATAGGAACAATGATCCAAATCGCAGGTAGTAAGTTAACAAAACAAGAACCTTGTCAAGCAGTAGATGGCACTTCCATTTCTATTAAAAACCTCTTTTTTAATGTCCCCGCAAGAAGGAAGTTTTTGAAATCCGAAGCAACAGAGTACAAACACATTCTCGATGAATTTCACCGAATTGTTTTATGCTATCCCAATATTAAATTTTCACTATTTCATAATAACAATGAGATTTATATGTTGCCAGCAAGTAACTTGAGGCAACGTATAGTAAATGTTTTTGGGAGAGCAATGAACGAGAAACTTGTTCCACTTGAAGAATCAACTGATGTCCTTGGAATCAATGGATTTATACTTAAACCACAGTTTGCTCGTAAAACAAGAGGTGATCAATTCCTGTTTGTGAACAATCGATTTATCAAAAGTAATTACATGAATCACGCTGTTCGATTCGCTTTTGAAAATCTTATTTCAGCAGATTTGCATCCTGGTTTTTTTATTTACCTGACCATTGATCCATCAAAGATTGATGTTAACGTGCATCCTACCAAACAAGAAATAAAGTTTGAAGAAGAGCGTCTAATTTACAACTACATTAAGGTAGCAATAAGACATGCTCTTGGTAAACATAATCTTACACCATCACTTGATTTCGACTCTAGTAATTTCAATACTACTGCTCCAGGAAATGCTGGCGGCAATTTTACATCGATGCCTTCATCAGCAGGAACAAATACATCGTCAGGAGATTCTGCATATGATAACTACAAGAAACAAGAGAAGGCAAATGTGAAAAACTGGGAATCTCTTTATGAAGGCCTTATTGATATTCAACCTGAAATAGCTATAAATTCAGAAGAATCATCCGATGTTTATACCGTTAAAAGTAAAATGTATCGAGACGAAAAGGAGAAATTACTCGTCGATGAATCTCAAGATCAAAAGTTCTTCCAGCTTCATAACAGATACATTTTGTCTCCTATAAAGTCTGGGTTTATTCTGATTGATCAACAAGCCGCACATGAGCGAATTCTGTACGAACAGTTCCTTGAGAAAATAGATACAAATGAGAAAAGTGCCCAGCAAAGTCTATTCCCAGAAACGATAGATTTATCAGCTGCACAGAGCGAAATGCTCAAAAACGTAATGCCTTACCTGAATTCCTTGGGATGGGAAATTGAAGATTTTGGAGGAACTTCATTTATCATAAGAAGTTTGCCCGAGGAGTTTGAGAAGAAAGGTGAAATCAAGGATGAATTATTAAGCATCGTTGAAAACATTACAGATGAAAAGGACATCGTAGAAGAGAAAAAGGTGATTGCAAGGCGCATGGCAAAACGAATGTCAGTTAATAAATACGCAAAATTGACGGTAGAGGAAATGCGATCTTTAGTAAATAAATTATTTGCTTGTGAGCACCCATATTTATCTCCATCGAACAAGAGTGTGATTACAACGTTTACCTTAGAGGAAATACTCCAAAGATTTAATATTACTAAATGATTCCACCGATTACACCAGTCATTAAAAATTTACTCATCATTAATGTGATCGTGTTCTTTTTTATTGCTATTACTTCGATGCAGTTACCAATTATACGTGTATACATGCCGTTACATAACTTCCAAAGCCCTGCATTTCAGCCCTTCCAGTTTGTTTCGAGTATGTTTACTCACTTAGATATCGGTCATATTTTCTTTAATATGCTGATCTTATATTTTTTTGGACCAATGGTTGAAAATAGAATTGGTTCTCAAAAAACATTCATTGCTTTTCTTTCAGGAGGACTTTTCTCAGCAATAATCTTTTTTGTAGTTTTTAGCTTTTTTCTATCTGAACCTTTTTACTTACTAGGAGCTTCAGGAGCTGTTTATACAGTTATCGTATTAGCTGCATTATACTTTCCTGATAGGAAAGCAAGTCTTTTATTTATTCCTGTTCAATTTCCACTAGGATATATGGCAGCGGCATTTATTACGCTTGATATATTATTATTGAAATCTGGTGCTAATACAGGTGTTGCTCACTTAGCTCACTTAGGAGGAGCCGCGCTAGGGTTTATTCTTTATTACCTATGGGAAAAAAGGTAATTGTCCCATAAACCTTAAAGCATCAACAATATTCTTTTCGGAATTTTCATAACAAATACTCTATACATAGTGTCTTATTAAAACACATATCCCACAGACATTCGTAGTCCTATATCAAAGTACTTTAAGGATATAGGATGTTCATCTCGAATCCAATTCGTCAAGTGCGATCGAAACTGAGGACCAACTGATAAAACAGTGTTTCCACTATAATATCTTAATCCTAAACTACCTGTTAATTTATATCCTGTTGATGTTTTGTAAACGGGTCTACTCTCGCTAGGAAATTCAACTGCATCAATATCGTCAAGTAAATGAAATCCTGTTCTAGAAGTAAAAATATTGATAGATAATCCTACATCACCATAAATTGATAGCGCATTGTTTACAGGAATTTCATAACCTAATGCTACATTAAGTTCAGCCATTCGATGATAGTTGAATGTCTCATAAACAGCTGTTGTATCTACAGTTACGGTTCCTGTTCCTACTATCGTGTCATTCATTCCATCAGGGCGAATGATAATAATAACAGGAACATCATCTTCATCTGTAACAATTGTTTCGCTAAAATTGAATTCGAATTTCTCATCTAGTTGTCCATATCCTACTCCTGCATCAAAGTATAATCCATTTCTTAATTCGTATCTTCCTAGTAAGTTAACTTGGAAAGTTTCAAGATAAGATTCTGTATTTTCTTTATTGGTTTTCCATATTTCACCCAAATCTGAAGATGCCGTAATTCTAGGGATACTGTAATAAGGTATTACCTGTAATTCCCCCACAAAAAAGCCTTTATTACTATTTCCACCGAAACCAGGACATTCAATTTTCTTGTTTGGTAATTGCAAGCCAAGATCAAGTTCTCCATTATTATAATTCACGTCAGTCATATAGTTGTCAAGTAAGGCAAAGCTCACGCTATTTCTACCTTGTTCTTCAACTTGCTCATTATTAGAAATAGCTATATTAGCAGCAGAAACATCACTTACTTTCGTCGATTCTATTTCAGTAATGTCTGTTGCCGCAGTCTCTGCTTGATTTTGGGTTGACCTAAAATCTTGCGTAGGAACAGTCTGCATTTCATCTTGTGATGTTATAGGTGCCGAAGCATTATTATTATTTGGGTTGGAACCCAAAGGCGTATTATTGGTGTGTTCTGCTGCTGTGTTTGCTTGTTGGTATGCTTGTGTTGTTGTGTTTTTCGATGCAGATGTTTCTATTGTTGCATCAATAGTATTACCCGCTTGTGTTGCTGTGTTATTAGAAACAGGATTTTGTGTTTCTACATTTAAAACAGCTGCAGTATTTGTGTTTTGTGATTGTACTAATTCTTTATTCGTTGATTCTATTGTTTTTGGTGTATTGGTATTAGATGTTTTGGTATTTATATTATTTGAAATTGGTTGTTCCGTTACTACTGATTGCTTTTCTTTGTTCTGCTCATTGAAATTATCCGAAGTAAAATACCATATACCACCTATGGTAATGATTGTTGCAGCTAGTGCACTTAATCCAACCGCGAGTTTAGATGTCCATACAGAGGATACAACAGTAGAGCTTGCAGCTGCCGTTGTAGCTGAAGTTTCAGCTAAGCCTGTTTGTATTCCAGCCCATAAACTATCTGTGTTTATGGCACTTTCATAAGACGAAAGCTTAGATTTTATACTATGTTCAAGTTTATCTTTTCCCATGAATTGTCATTCTCTGTTTGAATAATTCTTTTTCTTAAAATTGCTTTTGCTCTTGCTAGATTTGATCTAGAAGTTGAAGCATTAATTTGAAGTCTTTCTCCTATTTCTTTATGGTCATAACCTTCCATTACGTAAAGGTTAAATACCATTCTATATTGATCAGGCAGTTCTCTTACAAGATTTAATATTTCTTCTTCGTGAAGCTTTGACCACACTTTGGGGTCAGCCTTAATATATAGTGATTCAGGGTCTTCAGACTGGTAATAATCGATGTACTTTTTACGTCTTCTCAGACATTCATTAGCTACGATTCTACTCATCCAACTTTTAAGTTTTCCGCGCTCTTTACTAAACTGATGAAAGTTTTGAAACACTTTTATAAACCCTTCTTGCAATGCATCTTGAGCACTAGGTTCGTCGGGCATATATCGTCTTGCGACGGTAAATAAATACCCAGCATACGAATCGACAAGTGCCTTTTGGGCAGAAGCCTCATTGTTTAAGCAGCCGTTTATAATTTGTGTTTCTTTCAAAAAGTTTGGAGTTCTGTTTTAATAAAGTTTTTCTGGTGTGTCGTTTACTAATTCTATTTTAATTGGTATGCCCTTTTAAAGGAATGAGGGGAAAGTATCCTCCCCCCTCATATATTGGGCATCCTCTTTAATCTTCTGTTATATCCCATTCAACCAAAATCACAATTTCCGGGTCAGGTCCATCCACTGATAATGTTAATTCTGTTGTACCCTTCACTCTTCCTTCAACAGAGTCATTAATTGTAATATCTGCTGTAGCTCCGTTACATCCTCCATTACAAGAAGCAAATATTCCATTTGGTGTTCCGTTTAATCCAAAGTAATCTGCACTAACTACATTCACAATTCCTGTTTCATCTGGTACTAATTCAAGGTTAACATTTATAAACGTTGAATCTTGTCCTTCCGAACCGAAAAAATAGTTGTCATTTCCAGTTGCTCCATTGAATCCACTATAAAGCCATTCAAATAAAACCGTTTCATTTGCTGGATCATCAACTGTTATTTTTATAAATTGTACGATATCTTCACACACTTCAATATCTCCTACATCAATCGAACCTCCTGTTGTAACACTAACTGGATCACTTGTCAAGAATTCATCTAAATCATAACCTTTTACTGTTGCGTCAACTGACTCACATAGGAATAATGCTGTTTCAAATTCTCCAAGGTCATTTACGTTTGAATTAAAACCAAAGTTACCTGTTTCTATAAATGCATATCCATTTGTTACAGCACCTCCAGTACAATTTATTAATCTACCCGAAATAACTGATTCCGTAATTCCTGCAACAGTAATTGTCCCTATATCTGTATCATCCGTGAAAGGTCCATAATCTCCTGTGAACAATACGTTTCCACAATAATCTGAAATCGTAATTGTAATGATTTCATTCTTAGGCATCTTTCCACTAAAGTTTCCATTAGAATCAATATATCCATATCTTGTACCGATTCCTTCCACAGTTGCTGTTAAGCTTAGGTATCCTACTGGAGCTCCAGTAGAGGTAACAACTGAACCATTAACTACAACTAAAGGAAATGGTGCATCACAATTCCAAAACGAGAAGTGAGATACTTGACCGTGATATGTTCCTCCATCAAGTTCTGCAACTCCTTCCTCTTCCCAGTATCCTGTATCTTCATTGAATGACCATAAAGGAATGATGCTAGGTGCTATACCTTGATATTCTGCAGGTAAAGGAAAAGTAAGGTCTGCTTCTCTATTATCTGCAAGATTTAATTCTTGTCCTGCATTACCTCTTAATTCAACAGCCAACATACCATATGTTGCTAATTGTACGAAATCTTCGTCTGAATCAATTGCTCTTAAATCTCCAGGCATTTCACTATCAATCTGATCACTTGATGGATCAATCCACTTTACAAAAACATCAACTGTTCCTGAATAGCTATTACCATTTGCATCAGCAATTGCATTGGAAGGGAAAAACACTTCTGCTCCGTCTGAAGTAGAAACTGTACCACCTGTAGAACTTGCAAATGTTCCTGTTAAATCCATTGTTAACAACTTGATTTGTGTAAAAGTCGTTGTTGCTAAATGAGGATTTACAACTTTTGCTCCTAAAAAGTATCCGTTTTTAGTTGCTTTAATGTATGTTCCATTCTTGTTAAAATCACCGTTGAATGTGAAAAACCCATTCTCATCAGTAAATTTTATCTCTCCATCAATCTCCACAGCAGCATCTTGAACTGGCAATTGGTCTTCACCAATAATTCTACCTTTAATTTCTGTTTCTACTAATACAATAGGTTCGTCAATTGTTGTTGTAGAATCGCCATCTCCTACGATGTTTTCTCTACATGAACTTAAGATCATTAATACTAGGATGCCCATCCATAAGTTAAATCTCAATAATTTCATTTTATACTATTTTTAAATTGTGTGGAAAATTCCACATTTAAATTCTCTGTCACAAGGTATATACATCGCTTTGCGAAAGTGATGCGTCTTGTTTTAATTTATTTCAAATTTATTTTTAAATGCCTCTATTGATAAGCAACTCAAGTTTTCTTCAGGAGTAACATATGCCTTTCTTGCAACTCGAACTCCATGCTCTACCATATGAATTGCTTCACGTGAATGTGCGTCGGGATTTATACTAATCATTACACCTTTCTCTCTGCAATAATCAATCCAGTGATAGTCAAGATCAAGTCTATTAGGGTGAGCGTTTAATTCGATGACCACATTGTGTTCCGAACAAGCATCAATAATAGCTACGTGATCGATAGGGTAAGCTTCTCTACTTAATAACAATCTACCCGTAGGATGTCCTAGTATTTTAGTATGCGGGTTTTTGATCGCGTTTAACAATCTTGTTGTAGCCTTCTCTTCAGTCATCCCTAGATTACTATGGATAGAAGCTATAACCACATCGAAGCCTTGTAAAATATCTTCCTCGTAATCAAGAGATCCATCGTTCAAGATATCACTTTCTATGCCTTTGAAAATTTGAAAATCACCCAATGATTTATTCAGTTCATCAATTTCTTTCCATTGTTCTTTAACTCGTTCTGGTTTCAAACCATCAGCATAAAAAGCTGTTTGGGAATGATCTGTTATAAGTAAATATTCGAATCCTGACTTTTTTGTGTATTCCGCCATTTCTTTCAAGCTGTGTAAGCCATCTGAATATGTACTGTGCGAGTGAATAATTCCCTTGATATCTCTTGTTGTAATGAGGTCATCCTCTTTTCTGTCTTGTGGTCGTGAGTCGAATAATTCTCTTTGGGGAGGAGCTAAATATTCTACATCAAGGTCTACTAGAATTGCTTCTTCATTTAATAAATCAAGGTATTCTTCCGGTTCGTATTCATATTCTTCTTGAAGGTATTCTATATAATCTTCCGTAGAATTTCTGGATAGTTGCTCCACAGCAAATTCCTCTTGGGAGATTGCATCTACATGGACAGCGATTCCGTCGATATTCTGTTCTTCTTTCTCCGGATCTTTATTTTCTTCAACAAAGGAAAGAATCTGTTCTTCGAAATCTTCGATTACTAAAATGGAAATTCCTTCTATAACTTGGTTTTCTTTTGCTGCATCTCCTACTATTGCAGCATTACCATCCATATGTTCATGTATGTGATTTTGTAATTTTGAAATGGCAGGAATTGCGTCGGCATAATGAAAAAAGCCTTGAGATGACTGGAAATATTTTAGTTTGTTTTTTAAAGATTCTTGGGTTTTTAACCCAAAGCCTTTTAATGCTACTAATCTATTCTCATTGCATGCTTGTAACAATTCTCCTATGGTAGTGATGTTTAATTGATTCCAAACTGCTGAAACTTTTTTGGGCCCAAAGCCCCTTACTGTCAACATCTCAATAATACCTGGAGGTGTCATCTCTTTGAATCTTTCGAGTGTATCCATGTAGCCTTTGGTTCTCAACTCATCTATTTTACCAGAAATAGCTTTTCCTAATCCATTAATTGATTGGATTTCATCTACGTTCATTTCAATCAAAGGCTTTTCTTGCTTCCTAAGAATATTATATGCTGTATAATAACTCCTTATCTTAAACGGATTTTCACCATGTAAATCCATTAACTTGCTAAGCATATTAAAAGAACGAGCTATCGTTTTATTATCCATTGCACCTTTTTTCCACAAAAATACAAAGTATTCGTGTGTTAATGCATCCGATTTACATTAGCTCATGCAAAAAGCCCAAATACTGTAAAGTATTCGGGCAAACCAAATTTCCATGAAATGAAAAATGGGTGTATTTCATGGTTTCTGATGTGGTGTTTTTCATGCTGTGTTAAGCATTAAAGTGATTGTTTTTCATGGTATGCTTTTCATAGTAACTTTTTCATAGTATGTTCTCTATTCTAGCCCATTGCTAAGCTGCAGTCTTTCTTACAAAGAGCACATTGTATAAAGTTTGTAATTTCACAAGGCTCTTCTTGTTCTTTGTTTTCTTCTTCCATTTCATTCTCATCCGTTGTACTTATGTTTTTACCGAAATTCATCAAACCTGTAATCGGTGTAAGGATGCATGAGAAAAAATATTTTACCTGTTCCATAGTTTTATGTTTTAAGTGATCTGTAAAATTTGTAAATCGTAACTTTAGGACCACAATCTCAAAATGTTTATTTGTTTGTATACTACAAATATGGGGACTAAAAGAGCCTTGTATTTTTCTAATTTATAGAAAAACACATTAATTTTTATACAATATGTAAATGGGTTTATTTGGAAAGGAACGCGATGTTGCGTTTGAGGCCGTGATATTGAGCTCTTTTGATTGGTGTCCCTGAGAATAGTGAGTCAAAGACTTCTTCTGTAATTTCTTCCCAATCTTTTTTACGCATTGATGCTAATTCATCTTTGGGCGTAAGCCGAGGTTCTTTATTTGGTGTAGAAAATCGATTCCATGGACACACTTCTTGGCAGATATCACAGCCGAACATCCAATCTTCCATTTTATCCTTGAATTCAAGGGGAATATTTTCTTTTAACTCAATGGTTAAATATGAAATGCATTTGGATGCATCCAAAATATAACCATTAGTTGCTATGGCATCAGTAGGGCAAGCTTCGATGCATCGGGTACATGTTCCACAGTGATCGGTTACGGGATGATCGTATTCGAATTCTATATCGAGAATTAATTCCGCGAGTAAAAAATAAGATCCTTTTTCCTTATTTAGTAAAAGTGCGTTCTTTCCTATCCAACCTAACCCGGATCGTTTTGCCCAGTCTCTTTCTAAAATGGGAGCAGAATCAACGAATGCTCTGCCTGCAAAATCTCCTACCTTTTCTTTTAATGCCTTAATTAATTTAGTCAGCTTCTTCTTAACAAAGTAATGGTAGTCTTTTCCGTATGCATATCGGGCAATTTTATAATTATCAACAGTCTCTATTTCTTTTTCTGGAGAATAATTAAAAAGCAAACTGACGACAGATTTTGCTCCAGGCACGAGTTTAGTAGGATCAACTCGTTTGTCAAAGTGATCTTCCAAGTAACTCATTTCGCCATGATGATTGTTATTCAACCAATCCTCCAGACGATGAGCTTCTTCTTCCATAAATTCTGCTTTAGCTACACGAACTTCGTCGAAGCCATGCTCTCTTGCTTTTTCTATCAAAAAGCGTTTTAAAGCAGTTTTGTCCATTCGTTATTGTGCTGCCTTATTCTTAAGGAAAACCCCACTTGCCATGAACTTGTATTCTTCTTGAGGCTCCGTAATTGCTTCTATTTCTTCCTTCGACTTCCCTTCATCTTCAGCGTAGTGACGTAATTCATCAACTGGAGTTACCTCCAAATATGCTTTTCCTTGCATGACCACTTCTTGTCCTTCACAATCAAGTGGAAGGAAAAATCCGTAGTCTTTAAATTTTACGAAAAATGATTCGTCTGGATTATTTTCTGTTGCAATATTTGTCCAACATCCTTTCTTTTTACATACAGACTCCACTGTTCCTGCTAATTGGATATTGAGTGTATCTTTGGACGCAAGTCCAGCCATTGCATCTTGTACATTCAACGTTTTGTCAACAGTAAACTCTTCACCGAAAAATGCTCCGTCTGAAGTTGTTGCTGTCGGTTCTGATGATTTACAAGAAAAAATTGCTATTGCTAATAGTAGTAAAAATATGTGTTTCATAATTCGAGTTTATTAATGACTGTAAAGATACGTAGACTATTCTTTAAGCCAAACTATGAATAAGAAAATCTCAATATTCTATCATAAGCCACTTCTTAACTTTGAATAAGCACGTATAACACGACATGGAGTTAATTCATTTTTTCTTGAATATCCTTTACTCTCTTTTGGATATCAAGAAGGCGATCTTCCAAGATGTTGTCTAAACTAATTTTCGCGTCAGAAAAACTAAGGTGGGCATAATACTGCCATATTTCTGCAATGTCATTATAATCTATACTATATGGTTTATATACGTCATTGTCCGACTGTAAAATTAATTGTTGTTCTCCTTCTATATTCGTCACACGTTTATATACTACACCGAGATCTTTACTCACTATAACATAGGTTTTATTGTCCTTTATGTGTTTCAACTGCTCGACATAAGAACAGATGAGAATACTTCCTGGCTCTATAGGCAACATGGAATCACCATTCACTTCGAATCCTCTGTAGGTCCCTAGTGGCATGTTCGGAAAATATACCTTGGGAAGCTCACTAATATATTGTGGATCTTGAAAGCTCTCTAGATATCCAGCTTCGGCTTTCGTATCGACGAGCTCTATATTACTACGTTCGTTTTGGTCAACAGAAATGGCAAGCACCTTGAAATCTTTATTACGGATAATCTCTAGCTCCTTCATAGAGAGGTCTTCCTTTAATAATTGATCCAGCTTAACGCAAAAAATATCCGATAACTTTAATAGTATATCGATATTCGGTTCGGTGTGTCCCCTTTCATAGTCTCCCATGGTGGTTCTAGCAACATCGAGTTGCTTGGCAAGTTCTTGCTGAGACAACTTATTTTTCTTACGTAAGTACTTGATATTCTGTGCGATCATAGAGAAAAAAATAAAAAAGTTGTGAAAATGTTTGGCAATAATACAAAACTATTTCTAATTTAGCTGGATTTTTCGGCATTTTATTGTCGTTTTTTCCGACATATAGAAAAATCGCGCATTTTTATTAACTCGGATTATCTAGAGAAACGCATTGTTTTTTAGCTAATTCAGACAAAAAATATGAGCTATGTTTGATAAAGCGATTTTACACCTTGACCTTGATGCCTTTTTTGTTTCGGTAGAATGTTTGCGAAATAGCAAATTCAAAGGTCTTCCATTAATCATAGGAGGAAGCGGATCACGAGGAGTTGTTTCTAGTTGTAGTTACGAAGCGCGTCGCTTCGGAGTACATTCTGCAATGCCTGTAAAGATGGCTTTACGTTTGTGTCCCGACGCTATTATTATACGTGGTGACATGGACGCCTATTCTAAGTACTCAAAGTTAGTAACAGAGATTATTGCTGAAGATGCTCCTACATTTGAAAAGTCTTCAATTGATGAGTTCTATGTGGACATGACGGGTCTAGATAAACATTTTGGGTGTTATAAATGGTCTCTTGAATTACGTGAAAAGATAATAAGAGAGTCGGGGTTGCCAATCTCTTTCGGTCTGTCTTCGAACAAGTTGGTTTCCAAGGTGGGAGCTGGGGAGGCCAAGCCGAACGGAGCAAAAAAAATTGATGCTGGCGAGGAAAAGAGTTTCCTTGCGCCGCTTCCTGTCCGTAAAATTCCTGGCGTAGGTAAAGAGACCACACGAAAATTGCAATACATGGGAGTTAAGCAAGTAAAGACATTAAGTGAAGTTCCTGTACGACTACTTGAAAGAGAATTTGGGAAAAATGGGCGTTCACTATGGCAAAAAGCCAATGGGATTGATAATACGCCTGTTGTTCCGTATACTGAACGAAAATCTATTTCGAAAGAAAGAACCTTTAAAGAAGATACGATCAACATAGAATTCATCAAAAACCTCTTAGTGGGCATGGTCGATCAACTAGCTTATGAACTAAGAAACAAAGAAAAATTAACGTCTTGTATTACCATTAAAATTCGCTACGCAGATTTCAACACCTATACTCGTCAGTTAAAGATTCCATATACCGCTAATGAAAACATCCTAGGTCGTTATGCAAAAGAAATATTTAAAAAAGTATATGAACGTCGTCAGATGATTCGCTTAATCGGTGTAAAGTTTAGCGGTCTCGTTCAAGGTAAATATCAGATTAGTTTATTCGATGATACTGTAGAAGAAATTAATCTATTACAAGAGGTTGATCATATTCGAAAACGATTTGGGATTGACAAGATTATGCGTGCGTCATCTATGAATGACATGGTAAATAATGTAATGAGCATGGCTTCTTAACGGTGATAGAAATATTATTTAATCCGCAGCATCGAGTATTTTCAGGATATGTTTTTATGTGTGGCATAGAGAATGTGCGGCATGTACTATATATATTGACAAGATTATGCGTGCGTCATTTACTATTTATAGTATGTCAGATGAAGGGAATTTTTAGGAATAAAGACATCCACATTCGATATTATTGATCTGTCCAAATTAATATTATGCTTCTTGTAATTCCAAGTATTTTACAGGAACGAAATCTGTGAGCCATACTTTGTTTTCTGACTCGTAAAACTTGAATCCATCTAAATACATTTCGGATGCTCGAATTCCTAAAACCTTTGGCTTACCATGTCTTTGCCCAACTTTAATTGCTGTTTCTACATCTATACTTAAGTGTACATGATGTCTATCCCTCTTTTCAAGACCTTTTTGAAAAATGCTCTCCAAATTCCTGGAAGCTGTTCCGTGAAATAAAATCTGTGGCGGAGTCTTTTCTTTATATGCTAAATCAATCGGTACAGAATGTCCCTGGCTAGCTCTTATCTTCGTTCGATCTTCATTAAAAGCAAATCGTTTTTTGTCATTATTCTCTACAACATCATACAATGTTCCAAGGTTGAACTCCTTCCCGTATGCATTCATTTTCTCGATTAACTCAGCAGTATCCACCCAGCCGGCATTCGATAATGTAATCCCAATATTTTCAGGCTTGTGTCGAAGTACTAGGCTAAGAAACTTACTTAACTCTTTTATATTCTGCCGTTTCATACACAAAGCTAAATAAAGTAACTCTCTCTAAGAAAAAGAAAACTACCGTTCTATCCCAAATTCTCCATCAGTCACTTCTATTGTAACAACATCTCCGTTTTCATCTTCACGAGAGGCCGTAAAACTAAAAACACCTTGCGCAACCGTTTCTGATAAAGCAGTAAGTTCAAGTATTCCTGTTCCAGGATCGTTAACTGTGGAATACGCTTCTAAAGAACCAACACCATCAGCATATGTAGCGATGTTCAAGGAATTTCCACCTAACTCATATTCTCCTAATCCCTCGAAATCTGCTAAGGTGAATAAAATCGTTTGCGAATTAATACCACCCGTACTACCAGTAATTGTAACTAATGCTGAATCTACTTCTAAATAAGAAGTCAATAAATTTAATGATTCAAAATCTTCACCACCAACTGTCGCTGTGACAAATGAACCACCTGTTGAATTCAATAATCGGCAAGAAGAAAGACATGTAATCAATAAGGTAAAAAACAATGCGGCTTTTAAAATTTTCATTATATATTCAATTAATTGTTTGCTAAAATAATTACCAATTCTGATTTAGAATTTCACAACTTTTCAAGTTTATAAAAGCAACTACTTCATTAGAAAAACTCAAGATAGTTATAGCTATCATTGCGCTTTCTGCCTTATACTTGATTTAATAATCCTTGAGACTAAAATGAAACCTTAAAATACAATTAGTATTACACATTAAAAACAACAAACATTATGCCAATTTACAATATGTTATATATTCGTTTTTATAGTGATTAGTAGAAATCTGTATAATTCCAATTCCGTTATAGAGTTTCACATATTTTCACGTTTATATAAGCAACTTCTTCATTAGAAATACTCAAAATGCTAGGGCTTTCCATGCGTTTTCTGTCTTGAACTTGATTTTATAATTCTTGAAACTAAAGTGAAACATTAAACAGAATTGGTATTACTTCTTTTAAATTATCAAAAGGAACTTTAATCTGTATTCTATAGGTTAAAGAAAGCGTACGCTAATATGCTAAAAAAGGAAAAATAATATGCGTATCTTCGCACTTCTTTGAACCTGAAGCTCTATTAAATAAATAGGGAATCAGCGATTGAAACGCGAGAAAAAATGAAAAATTTTGGGCTCGAGCCCAAAAAATAAAAAGTGATAAATGGACAAACCTAAAATAGGTATTTCAATAGGAGACATTAACGGAATAGGACCAGAAGTAATTATAAAAACTTTTGCAGATAAACGCATGCTAAACCAATGCACGCCTGTTATTTATGCCTCGTTAAAAACAATGCTTCATCACAAAAAGACGCTCTCAGTAGAAAACATGAGATTTGAAAAAATCGCATCAGCAGACAATGCTAAACCTGGGCAAATAAATGTGATTGACTGTTGGAATGAGGAAGCAACAATCTCTATGGGTGAAGTTTCAGAAACAGCTGGACGATTCGCGCATATCAGTTTAGATTACTGTCTAAATGATGTGAAAGAGAAAAAAATAGACGCTATGGTTACTGCGCCTATTAATAAAAAAAGCATGCAACTCGCTAACTTTCCATATCCAGGACATACAGAATATCTAGAAAAAGAATCGGAAGGAAAAGCATTAATGATGCTTTGTCACGAAGGACTGAGAGTTGCTTTGGTTACTACACATATCCCGGTTAGTGAAATCGCAAGTTCATTAGATAAAAAGCGCATCATGTCAACTATTAATCGGTTAAATACGAGTCTAAAAGTTGATTTTGGGATTGAAAGACCACAGATAGCTGTTTTGGGGTTAAACCCACATGCAGGAGATCAAGGTGTTATGGGCGATGATGAAAAGAAATACATAGAACCCGCATTGAAAGAAATTAAGAGAAAAGGAATTTTTGCACATGGTCCTTTTGCAGCAGATGGTTTTTTCGGGTCGTCTGCATATAAGAATTACGATGGTATTTTAGCAATGTATCATGACCAAGGACTCGTCGCATTTAAAAGTATCTCTTTCGGAAATGGAGTAAATTTTAGTGCTGGTTTAGATATTGTAAGAACTTCTCCTGATCATGGAACTGGTTTCGACATTGCAGGTAAAAATAAAGCAGATGAAGGTTCTTTCCGAAACGCGATATTTTCAGCAATAGATATCTCTAGAACTAGATCTCAACACATAGAAGATCATAAAAACAAATTAAAGCCAAGTAAGAAACGGTCAGACAAATAAGAGAAATGAAGCCAAGGGCAAAGAAATCATATGGCCAACATTTTCTCATTAATGAACCTATTACAGAGAAAATATCCGAAAGTTTAGAGTTTACAAAGACCTATCCAAGAGTACTCGAAATAGGACCAGGACAAGGCGTGCTTACTAAATATTTACTAGCGAAAGACTATGATTTCAAAGCTGTAGATGCTGACAGAGATATGCTCGCATATATTAGTAATCGTTTCGAAGATCACAAAGAAAAATTCATCTTAAATGATTGTTTGAAACTTAATTTTTATGAATTATATGATGGAAAAGAGTTTTTGATCATAGGGAATTTTCCGTACAACATCTCTTCGCAAATCGTATTTAAAATCCTTAAAAACTTTACACTCATTCCTGAAATGACTGGAATGTTTCAAAAAGAAATGGCTGATAGAATCATTGCACCTCATGGATCAAAAACCTATGGAGTAATTTCTGTTCTAACTCAAGCGCTTTATCATACAAAAAGATTATTCAATGTATCTCCAGGTTCTTTTAATCCGCCTCCCAAAGTTAATTCTACTGTGATTCGCTTATGGAGAAAGGAAGAAGAGTTAGCTTGTGACTATAGAGAATTAAGAATCGTTGTGAAATCCGCTTTTAGTCAGCGTAGAAAAATGATGAGAAATACTTTAAAGTCGTTAGTTAAAAATGAAGCAATATTAAAAGATCCATTTTTTACTCAGCGACCTGAACAATTAAGTGTGCAGGAGTTTATAAAATTAACAAATACAATTTATAATAAATAAATATGACACTCGAAGAAAGAATAATGTCGGACATGAAAGCCGCAATGAAAGCTAAAGATAAAGTAAGCCTTAGGGGTATTCGCGCAATTAAAGCGGCTTTAATGCTTGCCAAAACTGATGGAACTGGAGAAGAAATGACTCCCGAAAAAGAAATCAAGATTGTTCAAAAAATGGTAAAACAACGTAAAGATTCGTTGAGTATTTATAAAGAACAAGGTAGAGATGATTTAGCATCAGTAGAAATAGAAGAAATAGATGTAATTTCTAAATACCTTCCCGAACAATTAAGCGAAGAAAAAATAGGTGAAATAGTTGAAGGAATTATTTCTGATTTAGGTGCTGAAGGAATGAAAGATATGGGAAAAGTTATGGGCGTAGCATCTCAAAAATTAGCTGGTTCTGCTGATGGCAAAACATTGGCTGCTGTCGTTAGACAAAAACTTGCATAATCAACAAGAACAATAGTACCAATACTTTAATTCGCTTTCTAGTTCGTTAAAGTATTTCTCGATTTGTTTTGTGCCTTTTACATCGCGAGAACCATCTTTTATATAAGGAGTCACGTGGGACTCCTTTGTTTCAAAACTCAAAGTAAGTTCATTTAGCTTATTTTGGATATCTTTGAATAAGGGATGTTCTTTGTCTCCGATTACTGTTATCATGATTGATTAACAAGCTATCAAAGTAATAGTTTGCGTTAGTAATTGTCTTTAAATAAAATATCTTGATGAAACATCTTGCAACTGTTCTATTTTTATTTTTATGTTTTATAGGCTCAGCCCAAAGTTCATCATTTATTACCCATGATTCTATTCGCATATCCTTTGACGATACTGGGAAAGGTCCTGCTATTCTTTTAATTCATGGATTTATTAACTCAAGAAAATCGTGGGAAAAGTCTGCATTGAAAAAAGATTTGCTAGAAAAAGGATACCGCGTGATAGTCCCCGATTTACGTGGAAACGGAGATTCAGATAAACCCCATGATGAAAAATACTGGAACTCCAAAAATGAAATACTAGACATTGTTTCATTAATGGACCATCTTGACATAACCGTTTATGATGTTGTTGCATATTCCCGAGGAGTAACCGTTGCGTCAGAATTAGCAACAATCGATAGTCGAATTAATAAAATCGTTCTTGGTGGAATGGGAGACGAATTTACAAATCCAAATTGGGAAATTCCTGGCATCTTTTCTGATGCTTTTGCAGGAAACATTCCACTAGATGATATGACAAAAGGAGCTGTGGAATATGCAGAATCTATTAATGCTGATTTAATGTGTTTAAGTCTTCAACAAAAATATCAACCGTCTCCTGGTAAAGAATTATTAAATAAAATTTATATTCCTGTTTTAATTATTGTGGGAGATCAAGATGACGCCGAAAATAAAACAATTAGTCTTTCTTCTGTTTTCCCTTTGGCACAATCCAAGATTATAAAGGGAGATCATAATAATACATATAAACAAAAGAATTTTTCTGAAGCCGTTATCCGTTTTTTAACCTCTTAACTTTGTATCGAATGTATGTAAAGTACCTTTATGTTGCCTTACTTTTTTTGTTATTTTCTTGCTCACAGGAATCCACTTCCTTAGATGTTTTTAAAAAACATAAAATATCTTATGAAGGAAAAAAAGTCCTTTCTTCTGACCAAAGTTTTAGTTTATTTATTCCAACATCTTGGTCCTCAAAGCACGAAAGTTATAAGCTTAAAAATATCAAAGCCAACGTTAAAACCTATTCCCCTACAAATGCCGATGGTTTTATTAGCATTGTCTCAGCAGAAAAAGTGATTAGTTTTCATGGATCGAAATCATTATTGGAAGACTTCAATGTATTCTTAGATTTAATCGATCAAAATGAATGGACTCTTGTAGGCTCCGGAAAAACAAATTTATTAAATTATCCTGCCTATTTTCTTCATTATAAAACAGATGTTGGCACTCCAAGTGAGACGGAATCTATTGTTTTTATTTTGGAGTCCGAGGAAGATGGTGTTTTTTATTATTTAAATGCAAGTGGTTCCCAATCGGGCAGTTTAGAAAAAGAACTCGCTACAATGGTTCAGATAATCTCTTCCTTTAACGTTATTAAAAAATAAAAAAGGTGCGTTGCTATAAAAACAACGACCTTTCATATTAATGGGATGAGATAATTTAATCTACTACAATTAATTTTTGATTAAATTCTAGTCCTTGATCTCGAATAGAAATAAAATACATTCCTTTTTCAAGGTCACGTACATTTATTTCATTTGTAGTTAGTTTATTGTTTAATACTGCTTTACCTGAAATGTTATAAATAACATACTCTGGATTTACAAATTGAAAATCATGAGAAATATAGATTACCTCTTGTGCTGGATTCGGTTGAATAGTAAACGTTAAAACTTCCAATTCTTTTACAGGAACAGTAATTATATTCTCATATTCTATTTCTAAATACTTAACATTAGTTGTTTCATTGTAGACTATTTTATTCCTACTTTCCGAACTAAATAATGTTATATTACTTACTGTAGTATTATTTAAAGCTTCAATTTCAATAGTAAATAAAACTTCGCCTTCATTCACCTGAATACCTTCCACTAAATCTGCTGTAGATGCTATCCACTGTACTTGTGCTAAACCATTTACTACGTCATTTGAAATGTCAAAAGAAAAGTCTGGTAGAGCGCTTGTAATATTCGTTATTCTATAATCTGAATTTTCTTGAATTAATTCTAAATCCAAAGCAAAAATACTTGAAGCGTCATCAAAGGCTACTTCTATCTGCTGAATTTCTCCAGTATATAAAACTTGGTCATTTATGGCAAACGAAGCTATATCGTCATCTTCAGGTTGAAATTGATTACTCATATCAACATCCCCCAGTTTTAAACCAACGGCTGAGTATTGTACAAGTTGATCGATAACATCAAATGTTTGATCAATAGTAGCTTGTGTTTCACTTCCATCAATTCCTTTCTCTGCATCATAAAAGAACCATGATTGAGGAAGGTTTGTATTGTTTTCTATAATATCTAATAGGATCGTTAAGTCTAATTCCGAAACAACACCATCACCATTTATATCCGCAGCAAACAATTGATTGTTATCAAAATAAATTGATTCATAAATATGAAGCGCTAATAAAAAGGCATCTATATAATCTACTCCACTTGAACTATCTTCCGCTTTAGTAGGTGTAACTGTTGCTGGAGTAGGAACTACTTCCAGAACACAAGCATCTTGTCCAGAGTTTAATTGATAAAAAGTAACATCATTAATCGGGTTTCCTTGTGGATCATATGCACAGAATTCTGCATTAAATTCATCATCTGTTATTGTAATTTGTTTTGAACACATACTTCCATCCAACAAATAAGTGACTTTTGCCGTAAAGACAGAACCTATATGATCAGTAGTAAATGTATTGTTAGAAACGGCTGGACCATTACTATCATTATTTGTAATTTCCAATAAGTATTCATCAGCACAGGCGCTAGGACCAAAGAGTAATGCATCAGAAACAGTATATTCCACAGGTCCATTGAAAACAGAAATATTGTGATCCGCAGAACAATGTAATACGCCACCTTGAACCTCTATTTCACCGCCTACTGGAATGACTTCAATCACCGCTTGATTTGAATTATTTGAAAAATCTGTAACCGTTAAAATAACGATTGTTGGGTTAACGCTTCCGCAATCAAAACTATTAATATCTAATTCCATCGAAGCTATCCCACAATTATCATAAGATCCATCATCGAGCATTTCTGGTGTAATCGTTACAGGTCCATTTGAAACATCTACCTCAATAGTAAAATCAACAATAGGTACTGGAGCAAACTTATCTTCAACTAATATATTTGATGTACAACTATCAATGACTCCGTTCTTTTCAGCATATACAGTAACTTGAACTGCATTACCAACATCAGCGCATGTAAGTAAATAGGTGTTAAGCCATATCGTATCGTAACCAACAGTTGAAGATCCTTCGGTAAACATGTCATAATTTAAATTAGCCTCTCCATTAAGATCTAAGGAAATATTAATGAGACCATTACAGGCAATTTGTGCTTTGGAAACTGTAGACATTGCAAAAAAGCAAAAAGAAATAAATAAAAATTTTTTCATTATATAATTTTTTAGAAATTTAGTACTCGGGTCATACTTAGGCCTACAGCATAGCGAGTTCTTTTAAAATTTGGTATACTATTATAATTCGTATTATGTTTAAGGATATAAGATCCTTTGATTCCTATATTTACATTCGGTGTTAATTTATAATAAAAATCCACTGATCCATAAGGATCAATATTTCCTATTATAGATTTACTTTCAGAAATGGTTTGTATAAATAAACGTTCATCATCATAAGCTAAAGCACTTCCATTTATATAATTATAAAGTGGAACATTCATACCTAAACCTACCGTTGCTCTCAAGCGGTTTTTAGTCCATAACGCATATTCTGAACCAACATTCATTTCTACTAAATTATCTTTCATGTGCCACTTTCCTGATGTTTGAATAATCGTATTTTGTGTGATTTCACCAGAAATTGTATTAGCAACACCATCCACATCAATAATTATTTTTTCTATTCCGTCAATCGTTGAAATTTCGATTTCTTGATATGCGAAACTAAAGCGAGTAACAATTTGAGAATAATTAATTCCTCCTATAAATGACCACTTGTTGTTTAGACTATAATAAACATTCAGTGCACTTGAATATCCACTTAAATTAACTGTTGAGTTTTTATAATTCTCTCTTAAATCCATAGGAATAAAATCATATTCATATGTTGCTATATTCGCTCCAGTAAATAAACCAAGCTTCCATTTAGATCTCTTTTCATTTATACTTGGCTCTAGAACAGGAAGTGCATAATCAAGTAGATCAATAGAATAAAATGAATTCTGATTTGATAAAAGCATTGTGCCATAAAGTGATTTTTCATTCCTTTCATTATTAAAAGTCGATGCGGTTTTAGATATTTCTTCTTTTAGAAATTCGGACGTTTTCACTTTTTCCAAATCTTGTTTAAAAATGGAAGAAGCATTTTTAAGCACATGAATCGCTTCATTATTATCTATATTATTCACAGCTAAACCGATAGTCCTTGAAGCAGCTGTTTTCTCTTTTTCTAGATCGTCAATAACCTGTTGTTGTTTTATATAGCGTTCATGGTCACTATTCGAATGAAGTGTTTTAGAAATTTCTTCATCATCAATTGTACAATCTATTATATTTTCATTTATACTATTCGCAAAATCATGGCTTTCTGAATTGTCTCTATCGATAATTGAATAAAAATAAATAAGACCTCCTAAACAAATTGTTATAAATCCCAAACCAAATAAAAACAAGAAAATACCTTTTCTATCTTTTTTTTCATTTGGAAGTTGATTCTTTAAATCATTCCATAGCTCTTGACTATTTATGTCTACTTGAGCTTGTCCTATGTTTTCTTTAATCCACTTTTCGTGCTGTTGTAAACTCATGATAGTCTTGATTTTTTAATAATAATTGTTGTACTTTCGTTCTTGCTCTACTTACTCTTGCTCTGCTTAACCTTACATCTATATTCTCCAGATTTGCTATTTCAGAATGGTTATATCCCTCAATTACAAAAAGATTAAAAGCTATTCTATATTCATCAGGTAATAAATTAATGGTAGCAAGTACTTCGTCTAATTTTAGTTTTTCAATAGCCACATTTTCTTCACTTATGGAGTGTAAATCTATCTCTTTAACAATCTCCATAGAAATTTCATGTTTTCTGTTTTTTCTTAGTTCTTTTAATGAACTCGTTACGGCAATTCGTTTCATCCATGCTTCAAATGAGCCAGTATTTTTATACGTTTTTATATTTCTATAAATCGTTATAAAACATTCCTGCAAAACATCTTTAGCTAATTCTCTATCGATCATATATCGTATACAAACGTTATACAACACATTCGAGTATCTATGTACAAGTTGCTCAAAAGCCTTTACATCGCCTTTCTTACAACGATTTATGAATTTGGTTTCTCTGGAGTTCATAAATTACGGTAATACAATTTGAATTTCTCCAACCATTCTTCGGTAACCCACGGATTGGTCATCAATTGATTCCATCCAAAAATTTCCATCGAAAATAAATTTAGAAATTGATGAACTCGATTCTTCAAACACTTTAACATCAAATTCTGTAAATCCACAGCCCTCTGTTATCTCATTACACTTCACTATATATCCATTAGCCCATGTAGGGGCATCCAAAGAAATATTGATGCCTTCATCATCTAATGAACCGATACTGTTCGCATCAAAAGATAGATTAAAAACCACATTTTCCATGCTGCTCGTCGCTATAATGTCAATATTAGGCGCGTTATAATTAACTTCTATATCTGTAAGAAGAATTGTATTGCCTTCTGTTAGCAAAAAAACAAATTCCTCTTCGACAATAGGACATAAAAATTGTCTGCCCAAATAAATTGTCTCCAAGTTTTCAATCGGAATAAAAGAAGTTGATAATTCATTTTCAACATCTAAAATGCGACAGATCAATGTCTCCATTTCTCGTTTAGTAATTTCTATAAAATCATCATTTATTAAAAAAGACTCTTTAATATTATCCTGTACAATTTCCATTAATAAATTACTTCGTTTCTCGTTCGAACAATTTCTAGGTGAAACAAAAACTTCCATTATATCTACTGCTATATCTGATACATCCAACAAGATTTTCTCATCATCAGTCTTAAAAAATTCTTCCCGAATTAATTCTTGATTTCTATATAACACTTCTATATCGAAAGCCTGTTCAAATGGAACAAAACAAGGAATAGTCTTTAATTGAGATAAATTAAAAGAAGAAATAATTTCATCTTCTAATTTAATATTGATAAAAACTTCGTTACCAGGAATGTCTGTTTCAACCTCAACGACAGTCGATGTTGCGATTACTGTTTCAGCTATTGCATAAAAACCAGGGGAAAATTCTGAAGCTACTTCTTTTATTCTCCATTGCCCATCAACTGGATTTAAATAATATAATTCTTTCGAGCTTGTATTATTAATTATCTCTGAATTAAAAGAAATCCGTTGTTCTTTCCATCCTAGATAGAAAACCTCACTATTTTTTAATAAGATAACTTCTTCATTTTCAGAAAATCCTTGATTATTTCATCACTTTTTGTCCTAGCAGAGATCCTAAGAACATTCTTGAATTAGGATGTGGAGTCGGCAGAATGATAGGTGATATCGCTTCTTTTCATCCTTCTTCTAAATGTTGGGGAATAGATTATAGTTATCAGATGCTTAAAAAAGCAAAAGAAACTTTCGTAGATGCTAAATCTTGT
>CAZMKA010000016.1:30459-32237 GCA_964566605.1 uncultured Saprospiraceae bacterium
TAAGATAACTTCTTCATTTTCAGAAATTCCTTGATTATTTCCAGGAATCGTATGTTGAGTTAATTCTTCGAAATACACGATAGGATCAGAAACTTCTATTCCGTTATCTATAAAAATATTTGCTTGAAAAGTAAGTTCGCTCCCTGAAGAAAAAGTAAGTGTATACGTTTCGTCTTGAATAGAAACAATGTTTTCAATTTTAGGGATTTCTAAATGGTGTTTATTAAATGTATTTTCGAAATTATTCAGCGGATAATGCAAAATAAATCCTTCTTGCATGTTAATCTTTAATACCTCAAAATTCCTATTTAAATTATTACTCTTGAAGTTGAAATATGATTCATAAAAATTATATTCTTCTCCATTAAAAACAAGATTTGTAATTTCAGGAATTGTTTGATCATTATATATAATCTGACCTAAAACATTTGTCGATTCAATAATTATTTCGGGATACTCTGTGTATATCGTTTTAACTTGAACCACATTATCTTTATAGCAAGATTGCATGACAATTGTGAATAAGATCGATAAAAATAAAATCTTGTGCATTGGTTTCGTTTCTTATCTACATAATCCCTTGAAGAATTAAAACGTGACAAGCTAACCATTATTTTTTCAAAATAATTTTCAACAATCCTTTATATGTATGTTTTATAGGAACAACTGAAGTTTACTCGAATCTCTCTGTATCATAATAAAACTTGTAAAATCTTCCTTTTTCATCTTCTCCTTTTTCCGCTCTATCTCTATCACCATGAATATAAATACTAAAGTTTTTATCGAGTTTTAAAATTGATCTAAATATCTTCGACGTCTTTTTTACCGCAGGTTTAGATATTTCAAAATTACTTGGAAACTGTAAATTTTGGGCTTGACCCACTTTCTGTTCATACGCCTGAAACCCTGCCGCAATATCTTCATCTCCAAATACCGCTTCCTCAAAACTTCCACGTTCAAACTGATCATTCTTTTTAAAATAATCATTGGTTTTATTTAACATCGCAATTTGATCTGCAATGCTCATTTGCATTTCTTCAGGTGCTGATGAATCAACAAAACTCTTTGTCAACTCCATTGCTACTTTCGTTTGAAAATAATTATTTTCAATTGGCTTTAAGCCCAAAAAAGTTTCTTTCCAAAAAATTGCCTCTTCTCCTCCTGCCTTTCTATCACAAATAATCACATCATATCCATCTTCCTCATTTACTTCAAATACTAAGCAACCTTTATCAAGCTTGCTAATATCATAACCATAATCCGGCGACATTTTATAATGCGAACCCTGATGGTCATATTTGAAAAACGTGTTTAGACTTTCACTTTTGAACATACCAATAGCATTTACATACTGCTCCCCTATCTTAATATTCGTAATATAACACACACTAAATTCCCCATCAATAACTTTGGGATGAACACTAGAATCGTAAAGAAGTCGGGCTAGATTTTCCGATTGTTCGATAAACTGTGATTGGTCTGTAAAAATGTTTTGGACGCAATTCATAACAGGATGCATATCTAGGCTTTCCTTATGGAAAAAAGTAAAGTACTCTTCCAGTTTCATGCCATCGAAAAAGAATTGCTGAATTAATTCAGTGTTTTCCACTGAGTACTCTGTCAATCCTTTTGATATTTCGAGTGTCTGACCTTTCGCTTTATTACCTACAAAATGTGTAATAAGATGACTCAAGTTGCTTTCCGTAAAATCCAATTTTTCCATGACGCTAAGATACCGAATATAGAGCAAGTACAAAGCAATTTTACTACATTTACCT
>CAZMKA010000016.1:32247-34513 GCA_964566605.1 uncultured Saprospiraceae bacterium
TTATGAAGTTTTCTATTTTCTCTCGTAATAAAAACAAATCCGACAAGGAGCTAGTTGCCTTGTTTAGGAATGAGGGAGATATGGAGGTTTTGGGTGAACTCTACAATCGGTATCTTGAAATGATTTTTGGCGTTTGTATGAAGTACTTAAAAGATCAAACAAAATGCGAAGATGCAGTCATGGAGGTTTTCGAGATTGTTGTAAAACGATTGCCAAACCACGATGTAGAATTCTTCAAGTCATGGGTATATAGAGTAACGAGTAATCATTGTCTTGACTTACTTCGAAAGGATACTAGAAATCAACAGAAAAAAGAAGCCTATGAAAATATGGAATTACGAAGAATCCCACGTCTTATAGATGAACGTGATGAATCCTGGAGATGGAGAGAAGAACAAATTAGTGTTTTGGAGGATTGTATAGAGACGTTGAAGGAAGGACAAAAACAAAGTGTTTCTTTATTTTATTTAGAGGGCAAATCGTATGATGAATTAAGCAGTCTCATGAATATTGAATGGTCGAAAGTTCGTTCACTTATTCAAAATGGAAAAAGAAATTTAAAAAATTGTGTAGAAAGAAAACATGAAGCAGCAGGAAATTAATAAACTACTAAACGAGTATCGATTGGGAACAATTTCCGTCGAGAACAGGCAACTGCTTGAGCAGCTGGCTGTAGAGGACGACTTTGTCTTTGATGCGCTGCAAGGAATGAATGCTGGACCGTCTTCGAATGCTTCAATGAATAAATTAAGAGTGCGTTTAGTTGATAGGGTTTCCACCCAAAAGAAAAGGAAAATATTACCGTTTTGGATTCCTGGTGCTGCAGCTGCAATCTTAGTTTTATTAGGAGTGGTTTGGTTAATTAATCCTTCCAAAGATTCTGCAAAACAATATGCAGCAGTTGCTGATGCAAAAGAAGTAGTAGAGACTTCTTCGAAGGAGGAAGACAATGATTCTTATGCTGTAGAGGACATGAAAACCGAAGAAATTGTGTTAGAAAATACAGAGGATGAAGCTTTAACTGACCTTGTAATAGAAGAAGTTAAAACAATCGAAAACGCAGTTGAAGAAAAAAATGAACCTTCTTCTAACAATTCAGAGTTTTCAAATAGCTCGGTTTCATCAGCAGAAAATTCTTCACCTCCATCATCTGTTATCACAAAAGATGTAGTTCCTATCGAACCAAATACTCCACAATCAGCAGAAGATATTATTATCGCAAACGGATCTACTGATTTCAAAGAATCATATGATAGTGATGATTCATTTGGACAAGGCGAAAAACCAGAAGAAGAAGACGTAGAGGAATATGAAGATATCGCAGCTGGAGATCTTAATACTGAATATAGCCCTGAAAGAAAAACAAGCTCTCCTCCTGCTGAACAAGTTTCTAAAAAAGCACGAGAAAAATCAAGTGTTACTGATGGTGTAGCAATTAAAAAAGAAGTTTTTAATACTTACTCTGGAACAGTTACCGATTCTTACGGCGATCCACTTATTGGGGCTAGTCTTGAAATCAAAGGAACAAAAATAGGAGCAGTTACAGATATTGATGGCAATGTAACATTTGAAAATATCACAGTTGAGAACCCTCGATTAATAGTAAGTTATACTGGATATATTACAGCTGAAATTCCACTAGTTGATGACTTTAATGTAGAATTAAATGATGGTGCAGTATTGGACGAAGTAGTTGTCGTTTCAGGTTATGGAATCATAGAACCTTCAAAACCTAAAATGGGTTGGGATAAATTCAATCAACTTGTAGAGTCCCAATTAAACAATATAAATGTGAGTCAAGAACAGAATAACGAAATAGTACAAGTAGACTTTATAATTAATGCCAAAGGATTTCCTTCTGATTTTGAAATCGTAAAAGGTAAAAATAACCCCAAAGCAGCTATCCTCATCCAGTTGTTACAAACATCTGGCAAATGGACCAATGGTCAAGGAACCTACAGTTTTTAGAACATCTTCCATATCGATGAATAATCTTCAAAATAAAGTACAAGGAAGAAAACGCAAGGGTAGCATTAGCTATCATGAATATTTCTAACGATGTAATTGCTTTTATAAACTTGAAAGTATGTGAAATTCTAAAGCAGAAATGATATAAGAATAAAACTTAATTTTCCGCCATTATAGGATTCAGTCTGAATAAAAACATTTAGAAAAAGAGCAAAAAAAAGGCTATCTTTTTACAAAGATAGCCCACATTAGCTTAGGAAGCTTATTTCTTATAAAGAAGCAACGTGCTTAGTTAACT
>CAZMKA010000017.1:0-10408 GCA_964566605.1 uncultured Saprospiraceae bacterium
ATTTCCGATTTGATAAAAAATGGAATTTTAAATATATGGCATTGAATGTATACTTAGAAGTGCAGAATCTTTTTGGACAAGCAGTCCCGCAACCTCCACAATTCGCATTGGATAGAGATGATATCGGTGAGGTAATTACACCTTTTCAGTTAACACAACTAGGAGAAGCTGAAGGAATTGTTCTACCGACAATAGGTTTGGTCGTTGATTTTTAATAAGCAGTATCAATAAGTATTTTTTAAAGGTAGTAGGGCGTCCGGGCGTTCCATTTCGGGTTTCACTTGTCGTTCATCCCGTAAAAAAAGATTAGAAGATGTTGACCTTTCAATGAAAGAGTCCACACCGTGTTTCGAGCAATTAAATAAAACATATTATTTTTTTACGGGACAAGCCCTTCATGCAACTGACGCGATGATATTTATATCTAGACTACATTTGTAAATGTTTAGTAAAGTAATATGTGTATATTGTACATATAAATGAAACACAAGAATATCCACATAGAAGCTGAAATTAAAGTTATACCTTTTGAAATATCAGGAAGGAGAATTGGCAATGACATAAGAATTGATAGTTATTTTCCTACACTTAAATTTCAAGAAAAATATAATGATGTATTCCTTTCACATTTATCGAAGGAATACTTGAAATCAGGTGAAAAATCAGTGATAGGTCTTGTATTTAAATTTCCTTCATTAAGTATAGGAAGATTTATGAAGGGCGATGAATTCGAATTAACAGAAGGTCCAAAAACAATTATCAAAGGAAGGATATCCAGGATCGTCAACCCTTTGATTGATAAATCGAAATGGGAACTATTCATTTCTAAATCAATAGAAGTACACGAGAAAGATTACTGGAAAGATAAGCCTGAATACGCTTCTTCTTTGATTGAGAAATGCCATAATCTTCGAAAATTACCACTTTCTTCCTTGTCCAATGACCAATTAAGGCTTTCATTAAGTCAAGATTTAGGAATCAAATTTACCGTTCCATTAATTGTAACAAAGTTACTTGAGAATATATTTATCGAATGTGATTTTTACCCTGGAGATTTACTATTTGCACTCTTCCGAAAGCTAAATTCTGATTGGGGTGAATCTAATTTCCTAAAAAAAGACATCACCTTTTTCGTCCAAACCAATTTTGCTAAAATAAAGCAACATGATGAAATTCCCGAAAAGTACAAAAGGGAACTATATGAAATGCTTATACAGTGTAAAGAATAGTTATAGTTGTTAAATTTTGGGCTCGACCCATAAAATCAAGTAAACAACAATTACATACTTTGCAAAAGTCGTTTAAAAATTACTTGTTAACGGATTGAGAACATAACATTTTAAGCGATCGATTCAAGCTAATCTCACTTTAATCTTCTTTGCTTTCCATTAAATCCAAAATCTTCTTACATTTATTGAAAATATCTATAAATGAAATATTTCGCTTACATAATCATTATAACTCTATTCTTTTTTAGCTGTAAAAATCAAGAGGCAATTTCTGTTGATGATCCAAGTTTAGGTAAAGCAGAATTTAAAGTTACTGGAAACGAAAAAGCAACTCCTGTCTTTAATGAGGGATTGTTATTGTTACATAGTTTTGAGTTTGAAGATGCAGCAGAAAAGTTTGTGAAAGCACAAGAACTAGATTCTACTTTTGTAATGGCTTATTGGGGTGAGGCAATGTCTTACAATCACCCGCTATGGAGCGAGAGATACGTTGAAGAAGGTAGTAATGCACTTAATAAATTAGCTCCTTTTAAAGAGGCAAGATTGGCTATGGCAAAATCCGAAATAGAGCGCGATTTACTAGAAGCTGTTGAGATTTTATATCAGGAAGGAGATAAAAAAGAACAGGATCTAGCATATAAAAATGCAATGGAGGCTTTGTATAAAAAGTATCCCGATCATCACGAAGTAGCATCATTTTACGCACTTTCTCTTTTGGGTTCATCCAAAAGTAGAACCAAGGACGATCACTATGAAAAAGGGGCGAAAATAGTTCAAAGTATCATCGAAGAAAACCCTCAACACCCTGGCGCACTTCATTACTTGATACATTCTTATGATGATCCTGATCATGCATATCTAGCTCTTGATGCTGCGAATAGATATTCGAAAATTGCACCTGACGCTGAACATGCCTTGCATATGCCTTCACATATCTTTGTGGCTCTTGGAATGTGGGATGAAGTAATTAATTCGAACATAGCGAGTTATGAAGCAAGTGTCTCACGGATGAAAGAGAAAGAGCTAGATAATGATGCACGAGGATATCATGCTTTCAAATGGCTTATGTACGGATATTTACAAAGAGGTGAAACGGAGAAAGCGAGGCAAATGGTTTATGACATGAAGAAATACTGTGAAGAAAAACCATCGAGTAAAGCACGTGCACATTTTATTATGATGCAAGCTGATTACTTAACGGAGACAGGAAACTGGTCCGATTCTATTGCTGATGTAACTGTAAAGGAAGAGAAACTTAACTTGTTGACTAAAGGCGTTCAAGTCTATACTCAAGGAATGAAAGCTTATGAGCTTGGTAATACTAATGCATTAAATGATGCAATTGCACAATTGAATGAAATGCACTCTGAAGCTAAAAAGAAAATCGTTATTGGCTCTCCTAAAATGTGTAGTGGTGTATCAAGATATCAACAACCTCCATCCGAAAGAGAAGTTAATAGCGTGCGAGTTTTACAATATGAATTAGAAGCTAATTTGGCATTAACTAAAAATGATATTAAAACAGCTGAAACATTCATGCAGGAGGCTGTACAAATCGAACAAAATACAATCTTTTCTTACGGTCCTCCGAATATTGTTAAACCTTCAGCTGAATTATATGGCGAATGGTTATTAAGCCAAAACAGAAAGAAAGAAGCTGAAAAACAATTTGAAATAGTCCTTGAAAGAGCACCGAAAAGAAGAATAGCTGTTAAAGGATTATAAAAATCTAGAGCTTGATGATTTTCTGTTTTTAGAATAGTATTTTATTTCCAAGTAGATGATTATCAAACGTGTAGAATTACTCATGCGAAAACGAATATCTAATTGTTGTATAAACAAGCTTTCAATTCGTTTGATTCAGATGACTATTTAATCTTGAATATCACATCATTTATTTTGGGCTTAAAGCCCAAAACCTAATGATAATATTACTTTCAATAAATTCTCAATAATTCCATGAAAGAATGAATCTTTGAAATTTTATTCTAAATTAATTAAACTATTTAATAATATATTTCCTATAATTGGTGACCCGTATACACTTTCAATAGTCCTAAAATAAAATCGCAAATATGAATAAGACCGAAGTTTTTACTTTATTTTCAGATTTTGATTTAGAACTATTTGCTTCAGGTTTTCATTCACAACTCTATGAGAAATTTGGAGCACACCCCACAAAAAAAGACGGTAAAAAAGGAGTTTACTTTTCAGTATATGCTCCGGCAGCAAAAGAAGTAAGTATAATAGGCGATTTCAATTCATGGAACGGAGAAGAACATAAATTATTCGTTCAGTGGAATGGAACTGGAATATGGGAAGGTTTCATTCCAGGCCTAAAAATCAATCAACTATATAAGTTTCGTATTCTTTCTAATCACGATAATATTGTTCGTGAAAAAGCAGATCCTTATGCCCGTAAATGTGAAATGCCACCTAAATCGGCAAGTGTTATAGCTACAAATGACTATAAGTGGAAAGATGCAAAATGGATGAAGAAGAGGCATATGCATAACAGCCTTGAAGCTCCATATTTAGTGTATGAGGTTCACATAGGAAGTTGGAAAAAGAAGGAACACGGAACACGATCTTTACATTACACAGAGCTTGCTGATGAATTAGTTAGTTACGTCAAGGAAATGGGCTATACTCATGTAGAACTTATGCCTGTTATGGAACATCCATATTATCCATCATGGGGCTATTTATGTACCTCATACTTTGCTCCCACTGCCCGATATGGAGATCCTGAAGAATTAAAAGCCTTGGTCGATGCATTTCATCAAGCAGATATAGGAGTTATACTCGACTGGGTACCTGCTCATTTCCCTGATGATGAGTCAGCACTTGCTATGTTCGATGGATCTGCATTATACGAACATCCTGATCGCGCTAAGGGATTTCATCCCGACTGGAATAGCTTAATCTTTAACTTTGAAAGGGAGCAAATACGCTCTTTCTTGCTTTCAAGTGCACACTTCTGGCTGGATGAATATCACATCGATGGATTACGCGTAGACGCTGTAGCCTCCATGCTCTACCTCGATTATTCAAGAGAAGATGGTGAATGGACGCCGAATATCCACGGTGGTAATGAATACCTCGCTGCTATCGATTTTATAAAGGAATTAAATAAATCTGTTTATGGTAGATTCCCCGACGTCCAAATGATCGCCGAAGAATCTACAGCTTTTTCAGGTGTTACTAGACCTGTTCATGAAGGTGGACTGGGAT
Source organism: uncultured Saprospiraceae bacterium (assembly GCA_964566605.1). Lineage (GTDB taxonomy): Bacteria > Bacteroidota > Bacteroidia > Chitinophagales > Saprospiraceae > JAHDFB01. The sequence continues at coordinate 4,464 of CAZMKA010000017.1, forward strand.
TCGGAATGAAGTGGATGATGGGCTGGATGAATGACACGCTTGAGTATTTTAGTAAAGATCCTATTCACAGAAAATATCATCAAGGTGATATTAGCCGTTCACTGACTTATGCATTCTCCGAAAATTATGTTTTACCTCTTTCTCATGATGAAGTAGTTCACGGAAAAGAATCCATTGTTACCAAAATGCCTGGAGATGAATGGCAAAGATTCGCGAATACTAGATTACTTTATCTATACATGTACACACATCCTGGACAGAAACTCCTTTTTATGGGGAATGATATAGGTCAAACTACCGAATGGAATGTAGATGAATCTCTTCCGTGGCATTTACTAGATTATGAACCACACAAGGGACTCCAGCAATTTATAAAATCCCTAAATGCCTTTTTTAAAAAGGAGAAAACACTTTATACAGATAATTATAGTCCGAGTGGTTGGGAATGGATAGACTATTCTGATGGTGAGAATTCTGTTCTCGCTTACATAAGAAAAGGAGGAGGGGAAGAACTAATCGTCGTGTGTAACTTCACACCGCGTGTAATGACTGATTATCGGATAGGTGTAAATCATAAAGGTACATATGAAGAAGTTTTTAATTCCGATGATCCTGAATTTTGGGGTTCTTCAGTAAACAATAAAGCTGGGGTAGAATCAGATTCTATTCGTTCGCATCATAGGAATGAATCCATAAACTTGAGCATCCCACCACTTGGTGGAATCATATTAAAAAGAAAAAAATAATGAAGGTTTTACATATTTCTACAGAGTGTTATCCAGCGGCAAAAGCCGGAGGAATGGGCGATGTAGTTGGTGCTTTACCTAAATTTTTACCGGAATTCAAAGTTGACGCTTCTGTTGTTATTCCAAAATATAAAACGAAGTGGATTAAGAATCAAAAATGGAAAACGCTTCATAAAATTCCACTTGAAATGGATGGCATTAAATATGAAGCGTCTGTTCAATTTCTTAAAGATTCAACTCTTGGATTCCCTTTATTTACGATAGATATTCCAGGCTTGTTTGACAGAGAGTCTATTTATCTTGGGGAAGATGGAAATGGTTACTCCGATGAAATTCCACGTTATGTAGCTTTTCAACGTGTAGTACTCGATTGGCTATTAATAGAAAATGAGTTTGAGATACTTCATTGTCATGATCACATGACAGGACTAATTACTTTTATGGTGAAGTATTGCAAAAAGTACGAACCATTGAAACATCTCACTACAATTCTTACCATTCATAATGGTCAATATAGAGGAATTATGGATTGGGAATGGAAGAGATTATTACCTGATTATGATGAAAAAGATGGAGGTGTATTGGATTGGGATGGGCAGATTCATAGTTTAGCAACTGCTATAAAATGCGCACATGCGTTTACTACAGTTTCTCCATCTTATATGGAAGAGTTTATCGAAAATTCCGACAGACTTACTCCATTAATGGAATCAGAGAAACATAAGGCTGTAGGAATTATAAATGGAATTGATGATGTAAGTTGGGATCCATCTACTGATCCCAAAATAGATTACCACATCAAGAAAAGTATTCCTTATTTTAAATCCAAAAACAAGACAGCATTAGCTGAAGAATACGGATTTAAAACAAAGCCGATTTTGGTTGGATTCATAGGGCGATTTGCTTACCAGAAAGGTGCAGATTTACTAGCAAAAGCATATGAACAAATTCTTCAAAAAGATAAGTCTTTTCATTTTTTTATCCTAGGTTCAGGAGATAAAAAACTTGAAGAAGAGATGATTCAATTACAAGAGAAATTCCCTAAGAATGTAACTTCTGTAATAGCTTATAATGAAACATTAGCTCATAGGGTATATGCTTCTTGTGATTACCTTATCATGCCATCGAGATTCGAACCATGCGGTCTTAATCAGATGTATGCTATGCGATACGCAACAATTCCTATTGTACGACACACTGGCGGATTAAAAGATACTGTTCCTGATATTGGTGATGACGGGAATGGGATTTCCTTTGTACAAGATACCGTAGAAGATATCGTATATTCCTTGGAAAGATCAAAAGAGCTTTATACGAACAAAAAAGCTTTGAAATCACTAAGAGAAAAAATAAAAGATATAAATTTCAGCTGGTCCAATTCAGCAAAATTATATTCACAACTGTATAAAAATATATCAAAATGATGAATCTAAATGACAATACTATTGCTCTTATATTGGGTGGAGGTGTAGGCAGTCGACTATATCCGTTGACAAAGAATAGATCGAAACCTGCAGTGCCGATTGTGGGGAAATACAGATTGATTGATATTCCCATCAGTAATTGTATCAATAGTGATATTCGAAGAATGTATGTATTAACACAGTTTAATTCAGCTTCTTTAAATAAGCACATAAAGAATACCTATAGATTCGATCGATTTGGTAATGCCTTTGTTGATATAATGGCAGCACAACAAACTCCTGACACAAAAGACTGGTTTCAAGGGACTGCCGATGCAGTCAGAAAAACTAAAATGGAAATGGATAAAGTGGATTACGAATACGTAATCATTTTATCTGGAGACCAATTATACCAAATGGATATTGAAGCATTCATGTCGCAACACATTAATACCGACGCTGATCTTACAGTAGCAACAATTCCTGTTACTTCCAAAGACGCAACTGCTTTCGGTATTATGAAAGTTGATGAAGAAAATGAAATTCATAAATTTATAGAAAAGCCGAATGCTGAAGTTTTAGGTGATTGGACTTCCCCAGTTTCAGAAAAAATGCAAGGTGAAGGCAAAGAATACTTGGCATCAATGGGAATCTATGTTTTCAAAAAAGCAATTCTCGAACAATTGTTGTCCACATTAGCTGATGCTAACGATTTTGGAAAGGAAATTATACCATATGCTGTAAATGAAGATGGTTTTAAAGTTCAAAGTTATCCATTCGAAGGATACTGGACAGACATAGGAAGTATTCCTTCGTTTTATGAAGCGAATTTGAAGTTAACGACTTATTTGCCTGAGTATCATTTATATGATAATGTAAAACAGCTTTACTCAAGAGCTAGATCACTTGCACCGTCTAAGTTTTTTGGTACAACAATAAATCACGGATTAATTTCAGATGGATGTATATGTCATGCTGAAGAAATAACAAATTCTGTTTTGGGAATAAGATCTAGAGTGGGTAAGAAAACGATTATTCGAGATTCTATTGTCATGGGATTAGATTATTATCAGACCATTGATGATATGAATGAACTAGATCAAAATGAGCTACTTGGTATAGGGAACAATTGTTTTATTCAACGAACAATAATTGATAAAAATGTTAAAATTGGTCATAATGTTGAGATTATTGGTGGTGACGGATTAGAAGATGCAGAAACACCTGAATACTGCATTCGCGAGGGAATAATTATCTTAAAAAAAGGAGCAGTTATACCTAGTGGTCAAAAAATAGGGTTGCAAAGGTAATTGTCTTTTAGTTTTGGGTTCAACCCCAAAAAATATTTTCATAATTAAAACTCGTGATTATTTTCGCGTTGTGTATATTCGTGATCAATAGGCTCTCATGCATTATTTATAGTAAATGTTATAAAGAGTTATGCTTCTTTTGTTTCTTTGCAGTCACAAATCACTAGAACATGGTACCAGATCATATAAATAAGTTTACAGATAAAGAGTTCTTTCCAGGTAAATTGACAAGCCTTACACAGAACAATAATATTATTACAGCAATATCTGAGAATGATGTAACGCTGCAAATTCATATAATTTCACAGCATATTTTCAGATTTAGATACTCAACTGATGGGTATTTTCAAAATGATTTTTCCTATGCTTTGGATCCAAAGTACAAAAGAAATCCTGGCGAATTTTCAGTAAAAGAAGAAGATACTCATTATGTAGTTTCTACCTCTGAGCTCATATGTCATGTTTCCAAAAAAGCATTAGCTGTAACAATGTTGGATACAGCAGGAAACTTGATAAATAAGCATGAAAAAGGATTTCACTGGGAAGAGAATAAGCAATACGGTGGGAACATTGTAAAAATGTCTAAGATTTCTCAGCCGCACGAAGCGTTTTATGGACTTGGAGATAAGCCAACAGATCTTAATATTCGAGGAAAGAGATTCGTGAATTGGGGGACAGATAACTATGGATATAACAAGAACAGTGACCCATTATACAAGAGTTTACCTATTTATTATGGATTACATAATGACATAGGATATGGTATTTTCTTCGATAATACATTTCAAGCTCACTTTGATTTTGGAAGCGAGCGAAACAATGCAATTAGCTTTTGGGCTGATGGGGGAGAGATGAACTATTATTTCATTGGAGGACCTTCGTTAATCGATGTGTGTAAACGATATACAAAGATGACTGGTACTCCTGAAATGCCACCATTGTGGTCTTTAGGATTCCAACAGTGTAAATGGAGTTATTACCCGGAAAGTAATGTTAGAGAGGTAACGGACAAAATGAGAGAACTAGAAATCCCTTGTGATGCGATTTACCTTGATATTGATTATATGGATGGCTTTAGATGCTTTACATGGGACAAGGAAAAATTCCCTGATCCTAAGCGTATGGTAAGTGAGCTGAAAGATCAAGGTTATAAGACCATGGTAATCATTGATCCAGGAATCAAAAAAGATAAAGATTATTGGGTTTTTCAGGAAGGACTAGAGAAAGGATATTTTTGTAGAAGACCTGACGGACCTTTTGTCAATGGAAAAGTATGGCCAGGAGATTGTTATTTCCCTGATTTTACAAGACCTGAAGTAAGAGAATGGTGGGCAGGTTTATATAAAGAGTTAATAGAGGATATAGGAGTAGCTGGTGTGTGGAATGATATGAATGAACCTGCATTGTTCGAAGTAGAGAGTAAGACGTTCCCGCTTGATGTATTGCATGATTATGATGGTAATTTATGTAGCCACAGAAAAGCGCATAATATTTATGGAATGCAGATGGCAAGAGCAACTGCAGACGGAGTGAAGAAATATGCAGGAGGGAAAAGATCATTGATTATAACAAGGTCAGGATATGCTGGCATGCAACGTTATTCATCAGTGTGGACAGGTGATAATATAGCGACTGTTGAACACCTTTGGTTAGCTTGTATTCAAACACAAAGACTTGCTATTTCCGGTGTTTCATTTTGTGGATCGGATATAGGTGGATTCATAGAGCAACCGACAGGAGAGTTGTTCGTGAGATGGATTCAACTAGGAATTTTCCATCCATTTTGTAGAGTGCATTCATCAGGAGATCATGGTGATCAAGAACCTTGGTCATTCGGAGATGAATACACGCAGCTGTTTAAAAAGGCTGTAGAATTAAGATATAAATTGTTGCCTTATATATACACATCGTTCTATCAATATCATTCGGAAGGACTTCCTATGATAAGACCTGCAATTTTCTTTGATCAAGAAGACAGAGAGAATGTAATGAGAGATCATGAATTCTTATGTGGTAGCGATATATTGGTTGTTCCAGTCTTGAATAGTGCAGGAACAACGAAGAATTTCTATTTACCAAAAGGAGATTGGTATTCTTTTTGGGATCATGAATTATATGAAGGAAAGACTAACTATACGAAGTTATTTGGATTAGATACATTCCCTTTTTTCATTCAGGCAGGAGCAATTATTCCATTATATCCTGTAATGCAATATGTGGGTGAGAAGAAAGTAGAAGTTGTAGAATTACAATCTTATTACAAGAATGGAAACCACGTCAGTGAGTATTATGAAGATGATCACGATGGATATGGATATGAGAATGGTGAGTATCGATTGGCTAAATTTGAAGTGAATGGTACAGCTGATTCATTGTCTATAGACCAGTCAATAGAAGGGAGTAATGAAGGAGATATTCATTCGTACAAGTTCAATTTTATAGGATTACCATTTGAAATAGATTTTGTTGAAGTGGATAATAAACAA
>CAZMKA010000017.1:10418-16765 GCA_964566605.1 uncultured Saprospiraceae bacterium
TACCATTTTATTCATATGTTGTAGAAGCTGATGGTTCACCATTCGAATCGAATCAAGGTATGTATATTGTTAGTAGAGGATTCAAGAATTTAACGGTAAGAAAAGGGTAGGAGTTTTGGGTTGGGACCCAAAATAGAAGAGTGGATTGATGAGTAATATTCGGTGTTAGCGCATTGATGCTAGACCTTTGGAATTGCTTGACATGAGTGTCGTCTATAAAATAGAATGATTAGTTCTTATTTGTTTAGCTCCATTATTTAGCTTTAATATTCTTTGGGCTAAAGCCCAAAAAGAGGTAGAAATAGAGTAGAGTAGTACTTTCTTATTTTGGGCTCGAGCCCAAAAAATATTTCATATTTTCGCGACTCTAAGCAATCCCATCGATGGAGATGTTTTACATCTTGCGGTTTATGATGCTTTTGAAAAGCTGTTTAAAACTGATAAGAAAAATGAATAACTTTAAATAACACTTAATAATCTAGCTATTTTTAATGGAAGCATTCCATAACTATTTAAAACAATTTCCGAAATATACGCCGCAAGTATATGAAGATATTCTTCCATTTCTATCTGTTAAAAAAATCGATGAAGGAGGATATTTTTTGCAAAATGGAAAAACGTGTAAAGAAATAGCATTTGTAGAAAAAGGCTTATTACGTTTATATTATTTAAATGACGGCAAGGAAATTACAAACTGTTTTTGTAAAGAAAATACCATAAGTACTTCCTATACAAGCCTTATTACACAGAATAAAAGTCAAAAAGCTATTCAAGCTGTTGAACCAACTGAATTGATTGTGTTTTCCTATTTTTCATTACAGAAGCTATATGATAAAAACGTTTTTTGGCAACAGTTAGGACGATTAGCAGCTGAAAGTGAACTTATTACAATTGAAGTTTATAATAGGTTCTTAACAGATTTATCAGCTACTGAACGCTATGAGCTTTTATTGAAAGAAGATCCAGAACTTCTTCAACGTGTTCCACTCAACTATTTAGCGAGCTATTTGCAGATTGCTCCTGAAACATTAAGTCGCATACGAAAAAAGATTTCTCATACTTGACCTAGGTCAAGTGTCAACAGGAAAGTTTGGCTGAAATTTGTGTCATTATCAAATTTAAATACATAAATAATGAACGAGAATACAGTAAAACAATCCGTAATTGATGGATATGGAAAATTAGCTAAATCTGCCAATGATGGTGTGTTTTCTAAACTATTTGCTTGTTGTGATCCTAGGAAGAACGCTTTTAAAGTAGGAGAAGCAATAGGATATTCTGAAGATTCACTTGTTTCAGTCCCTGATCATTCAAATCTAGGAGTAGGCTGTGGTAATCCATCCGCTTTAACAGTGATTAATGAAGGAGATACAGTAGTTGATTTAGGGTCAGGAGCAGGCTTTGATGCATTTGTGATTGCTCCATTAGTTGAAAAGACAGGAAAAGTAATAGGAATTGATCTTTCTGAAGATATGCTTAAATTAGCGAGAAAAAACGCTAAAAAAGGTAATTATGAACATGTAGAGTTTCTGAAAGGGGATATCGAAGATCTGCCACTTCCTGACGAATTAGCCGATCTTGTAATTTCTAATTGCGTAATAAATCTCTCCTTGAAGAAAGACAAGGTATACAAAGAAGCTTTTCGAGTTTTAAAGAAAGGAGGACAAATTGCTATAAGTGACATTGTGTTGGAAAGAGAATTACCTGACTTTATTAAATCTTCGATAGCAGGACATATAGCTTGTGTATCAGGTGCTGAAAAGGTAGATAACTATATACAGTATATAAAAGATGCTGGATTTAGTGATATTAAGATAGTCTCCAAAGCCGATTTTCCACTCGAATTAATGTTAGCTGATCCTCAAGTAGCAAAAATTGCTGGGGAAATGAATTTTAGTTTGGATAGTGAAGAAGCTAAAGATATTGCTTCAAGAGTTACGAGTATTTCCATTACTGCGATTAAAAAGTAACATCTTGAAGAATTATAAGAAATTTGGTTTAAGCAGCATTCTTGCATTTATAATCGGAACAAGCTGTTGTTGGATATCTGCAGTAGCTTTTTGGATTGGTGGTGTTGCAATTTTAGGCGGAGTAGCAAGCTTTATCGAAAGCATTCAATTGCAAGTTTTGTTAGGAGGCATTGTTTTAGCAATGCTTTCCTTTTACTTATATATTAAGAATCGAAAACAGCTGGGTAATGTACAACAGAAGCATTAATATTTTTTGGGCTTAAGCCCAAAAATCAAAGAAAAGAAAATACCGATATTTTCAATAGAAAAGTGTTTATTTACTATTAGCTTCCAAATGTTAAATATTTTACTTTAACGTTTACTTAGATAATAATACTCATAAAAGCAGCATATATATTATATATTTATGGGTGATTAAATGTTACGGGTTAGGGTAATTCTATAAAATAAAACTAATTTTTAAACTCAAAAAAGTAAATAAATTACATATTATGCTATTTTGTAATATGTTTTTTACTAATTTTGAGAGAATTAAATTGTATAAAAATCTTTAACATTTTTTGGTACAGTCTTTGTCTTACATAATGATGTATGACTGCAATTACAGACCGAGATATTATTTTACAGTTAAATGATTCGTCAAAAGCGGAGAAAGCAGCAGAGCTATTATTCAAAAAGTATTACTCTGATGTTTGTTACGCTGTTTATCGAATCATACCGGACGTTGCCCGTTCAGAAGACATCGCACAAGATGTTTTCATGGAAATATGGCGAAAGAAGGAAACTATAAATATTAAGACATCGGTAAAAGCTTATCTTAAACGTGCGGGTGTCAACAAGGCATTAAATTACATCCGAGCGAATAAAGTTAAGTTTGAAGACGACGATAGTTATGAAATGAAAAATCTGTCTATCAGGGATCATGGGAACGATCTAGAAGCACAAGACCTTCAATCGATTGTTGATCAGGCCATTGAAAGCCTGCCCCCTAAATGCAGAAACGTATTTTCTCTTAGTCGTTTTGAGGATATGAGCTATAAAGAAATTGCCGCAAAACTTGATATTTCAATAAAGACAGTTGAAAATCAAATTGGCAAAGCTTTAAAGATCCTACGCCTTGCTGTAGAAAGTTATAAATAATTATACGAGACGAAGTAGGGGTGCAAGCAGAAATGTTTGTCTACTGTATAACAGACGCTAAGACGATGAAAGAATATTTTATTTTACAACTGCTGCATAAGCAGTTTACAGGACAGTTAGAAGAGGTTGATAAAGGACTGTTGTCAGACTGGGTTTCCCAGTCAGCAGATAATGAGGCTTTTAGAGATTCTATTATGAGAATTTGGCAAGCAAGCGCCAATTATGCGCCTCCGGTTTCTTTTGAAGCTAGAACAGACGCTGCATTGGACAGGTTTCGCAATAACATTCGCCAAGAAGTTACCCCATCAATTACCCAAGAAATAGTTGAAACAAAAGAAAAAACTGCTAAAGTTCGTTCATTGAATTCCTTAAAATGGATTTCAGGAATAGCAGCTTCAGCAATAGTATTATTTTCCGCATTTTTTCTATTAAAGCAAAATAACGGTTCTAACTATGAAAGTTTAGCAACCCTCTCAAATCAAACTCAAGAATTACAATTAACTGATCAATCAACAGTATGGGTCAATGAAAAATCTACCATTAAATACTTCACAGAATCTCCAAAAGATGAAAGAAAAGTATTTTTAAATGGTGTTGCATTCTTTGATATCACAAAAGATAATGAAAAGCCATTTATAATTGAAACTGAAAATGCATTTATTACAGTTTTAGGCACTAAATTTAATGTGAATGCCGATGAGCATACAACAACTGTAATGGTGAAAGAAGGGAAAGTCGAATTAAGACCTAAACTTTCTAATCAAAAAGTTATTTTGATGGAAAACATGACAGGAGTATTCGAAGTAGAAACAAAAAAATTATATCGTAAACAATCTAAATCTTATAATGGTGACTCATGGATAACAGGAGGTTACGCATTCGAAGACGATATGTTAAGTGAGGTGTTTAGTGTTTTAGAAAATCACTACAATGTCGATATCTATGTAAAAAATACAGAAATAAATACATGTGTGTTTACTTCTCCAGTTTATCAAGATACTGAGCTAGAATCAGTTCTAGATATTATGCAATTAATCTACGGATTCACTTATGAATTAAAAGATGAAAGGTATATAATTGAGGGAGGATCTTGTTCTAAGAAATAAGCTATCACATGTTAAAGATTTAAAAAAGCCTGTTAATGTATATTGACAGGCTTTTTTATATTTATCTTTGGGGTGTTTATGAAATGTAAATTAATCCTTTTTTTCCTTATCATTTGTTTTTCTTTTGGGCTTAAAGCCCAAAATGAATTAACGGACGTACAGTTCTCTGCTAGTTACAATCAAATGCAATTAGCTGATATTTTGGTTGATATCAGTAAGCGAACAAAAGTCAATATCTCATTCGATCCAACCTTAGTGGAACCATATACTAGTATTACGCTTCAAGTAAACAACGAAAAATTATCGGATGTACTTGATGTATTATTAGATGATCGGAAATTAGGATTCGTGATTTCAGGGAAACAACTTGTAATCGTAGAAGATAATCCTGAAATTAAAGAATTCGATTTCCCCATGAAAGAACTAAGTGGTTATATAGAAGATAGTTCTTCAGGTGAGAGGCTTCCTTTTGCATATCTATACACACCTGACGGTGAAATTACAGTCACAACAAATGAATACGGTTTTTATTCTATAAAAGTACCAGAAGGCACAGAGGGTTTGTATGTAAGTTATATAGGTTATAAAGATACTTTAATAAATATTACTGATTTAGCTTCCACTTCTTATAAAATTCCATTATCAACAAACACGAAACTTGATGAAGTTGTAATCACAGGCCAAGCAGATGAAGATCCTGTTGTAGAGTTTGATCAATTTAACACGGTTGAATTATCAACTATGAAGAATACTCAAACTTTCGGTGGCCAAATGGATTTGCTTAAACACATTCAAACATTACCTGGTGTTACAACAGGAGCTGATGGTATTGGAGGAACGAGTGTGCGTGGAGGAAATGTAGATAATAATCTAATTTTACTTGATGGAATTCCTGTATATAATAGTAGTCATGCACTTGGAGTGTTTTCAATATTTGATCAAGCCTCTGTAAAAAATGCAAGATTTTATAGGTCGCATATTCCATCAAGATATGGAGGTAGATTATCCTCAGTTTTAGATATTCGAACAAAAGAAGGAAGTCTTACTAAATTTGGAGGAGAAGTTAGTTTAGGCCTTCTTTCAAGTAGTGCATTTATTGAAGGTCCTATAATAAAAGACAAAGTGAGTTTCGCTTTATCTGCACGAAGAACATTTTTCGAACCCTATATTTCAGGGTTGTCATCATTTTTAAAAGAAGCTGCAGATAGAGAAGGAGAAGCGAATTATTATTTCTACGATATTAATGCTAAGATACAAATTGTACTTAACGATAAAAATCGTTTGTATTTAAGTTATTATGGAGGAAAAGATAGTTTTCAAGATTTGACAATTGGAACGGAACAGCAAGATACATTATTGAGTTCTGTTGAGAATAGTTATGACTGGGAATGGGGAAATAGTCTTACAGCGGTAAGATTAAGTTCGCAATTGAGTAGTTCTATATTCAGTAACTTAAGTATTTTTAATACGAGCTATAATTTCACTGCATATAATTACAATAGAATACAAGTAGAAAGTACCAATGCAATCTATGTATTTGATAATACCGCAAGTATTTATAATACACGGATCAATGACTGGGGAATTAAATGGGATTTAGATCATTATATAGATGATAGAAATAGATATAAAGCTGGTTTTCTTGCAATAAATCATAGTTTTTCTCCTGGATTACTTTCTACTAGAAACACTAATATAAGCCTTAGTTCTGATCTTCTAAGAGATAGCTTAGAAGTAGCTTTTAACCCTGAAGAAAGGATAGCTAATGAGATTGATGCGTATTATGAACATGAGTATCGATACAAACAGTTATTAATTAATGCAGGAGGGAGATTTAGTTTAATAAACACAAATTCAAGGAATTATCTCTCTTTTCAACCTCGTGTTTCTATAAAAGGTAAAATAGCAGATCAATTCTATGGGAAATTAAGTGGAAATTATACCACACAATACTTACATCTCCTTGCTAGTAGTGGCTTAGGTTTACCTACTGATATATGGATTCCTTCTACTAATGTAATAAGACCCCAAAAGTCATTTCAATTTTCAGGTGGAATAGAATATGAGATAAGTAAAGGTCTTCTTTTTACCTCAGAAGTATATTACAAGCAATTGTGGGATATACTTAATA
>CAZMKA010000017.1:16775-34237 GCA_964566605.1 uncultured Saprospiraceae bacterium
TTGAAGATGAAAATTGGGAAAACGACATCCCAGTGGGACAAGGTCGAGCTTATGGATGGGAAAATAACTTAATCGGTGAGTACAAAAAACATTTTTTCAATATCAATTACACTTGGGCGCATAATACTAGAGTGTTTGAAGACATAAATGCTGGAGAGAGATTTTTTAGTCGTTTTGATCGAAGGCATCAGCTGAATGCAGCTTATAAATATGATATTAACAAAAATATCTCCTTTAATACTCAATTTGTTTTAGCAACCGGTCATCCTATCACTTTACCGAAGTTGATAAGTCAGGGACAAATTACTTTCACTGAGAAAAATAGTCAGCGTTTACCTATTTATGATAGATTAGATGTTACACTTAGGGTAAGTAATGAATTCGACTGGGGAAGTCAAGTAATAACTCTTGGTGTATATAACCTATATAATAAGCAAAATCCTTATTACTTTTTCATTGATTTTGATACTCCTACAGAATTTGCTCTCAAGCAAGTAACGATCTTCCCTATACTTCCAAATATTTCATATTCTTTAAATTTCTAACATATTATAATTAATTTTAATATGTGGCATGGTATTTGCTTTTAATATGTTAAAGTAGGGTAAATAACTCTTTTTATTGGATTTATATTATAAATTTGGTCTACATTTTGAGTAGATACCCCTATATTTTAAACAATTTATTTTTATTTTTGAAAAAAATGTGACATTTCTAAAATGTAGTAGTCATATAATAAAGGAACCAAACTTTAGAATTGAATAAGTACATAACATACATAATTTTAGCTTTTTTACTAGTTCAATATTCATGCGTTTCAGACGCTGAATTCGAAATTGAAGGAGCAGACTCGAGAGTATTTTTCTACTCGGAATTTGAGCCTGGATACGATTTCATGTTCAAGTATTCATCTGCTATAGGTCTTAATGATTTAACTCCTGAGATAAATCCTATTTATACTTCAGATTTTACATTTCAGTTGAAGAAAGAAAGTGAATTACTTTCTCCATCATTCAGATATGATCCTGTTCTAGAAATGTTTATTTCACCGAGCAATGCTCAAGTCATTGAAACTAATTCTTTCTATTCGATAAAATCTAGTTTAACTGATTATCCTGCATTAAAAGAAATTACAGCATCTACATATATTCATGCACCTAAAGATTTTAACTCAATAGAAGTTATTGAGAATAGATCAATTGTTTTGGATGAGGTTTACAATTTAGATGAAGATCTTCAGTTTTCTGTAGATGTTTCACATCCGCATTACGAGTTGGAAGTTTATATAGTTGATCCTGAATCTGTAGGAAACTTGAAAAAAATTCCTGTTAGCTTAATAAATTCTATTAAAGGAGTAACTCCATTGCCTAACAGAACTTCTCTACTTATTGATTCTAAGGAATTAAATAATCAGTTTGTTCAAGTTAATATTACAGATTCGTTTGATGCTAGCTTAGCAGAACTAAATGAAGGAATTATTGTAAAACTTAAAACGGTCTCTCAAGATCACTTTAGATATCACATTACATTAGCTAAAGAATTAGAGACATCTTATGCTCCTTTATTCGAGCCTGTAATTAATTATACTAATATAGATAACGGGATAGGATTATTAAGTGGGTACAGTTCATCAAGACACATAATCGAATTCGTTCAATAATTCTGATTCTAGTCAATCTTACTTGATTTAAGTATTTCTTTTTACTTGTATGCAAATAGTCTAATTGTTCTGAATAAATTTGCTTTAGATAGTCGAGTATTGACTTTTCCAAACTTATTCAAGAATCTTATCATCCATTTTATAATTAAGGAAGTGTAAATGTGATTTATTCCAATTCGTATCTTTATTTATGATTTCGGCTGAAACTGCTTGCCTGAAGCATTAAGTGCAATGTATATTAGCAAATGATATCATTTTGTTATAATTCATATTATCAAAAGCATTCAATTCAATTAGAATCAAACAATACCATTTCAACTCTAATTTGTATGATTTATTCCAACATATCATCTCACTTTATTCGTGCAGCCCACTCGAAACATCAAGATTCGGTTCTCATCTTACTTCTATAAATGCCCAGTACAATTATTTCTACTTCAATGTCTAAATACTTGCAAAAAGTAGGACTTATCTTCATGTATTGTACTAATGATGCCATCTCAACGCCTATAGGTGTTCTTGCTTTGACTCTGCTCGGCATATATAGCACTTTGTCAACCTTATGGCTGGATCGTTTGCTTACCCACCGTTTGTCGGCGTTCACTCTCTTGAAGACCAGTCTCGCTTCATAAGCCTTACAGGCTGAATCGTTCGTTCATTTAATATTGAAATGTATCCTTTGAATCTATAACGACAAATTAAAATAGAAATGGTATTAATATCGCACTCTGATTAATAATAATCAGATATGTTTACATGGAAATAAAAACGAATTCCAATACTATTTTCTCTGCTATTTGACTAAATCTTGTCATTTTTCTTGTGTGTTATTCATTTCTTGATTTTTACATCACTTTTTTAACACGCCCTAAATGCCTCTTTGTTAGCATGTTATATATTTATGAATATTATTTTTAAAATTCTTTAGGGGTAATATTCTCTGTCATGTGTCTTACATATGAACGAGTGAATGAAAATTATGGACTCATTAAGAATATCAAATATTACAAATCCTTTAAATCCAACTTTGAAAGTGGAAAGAAATTTTTTAAGTTGTTTAAGTGAACACCAAGCTGAAGAATTTGGAAAGTACACAGAAGATTTAGTTTTAAATAAAGGTCAACACATCTATAAAAAAGGTGATACTGACAAATTTATTTACTATATAAAGAAAGGAAGTGTTAAGCAATATTCTCTTTCCAATACTGGAAAAGAAATTATTAAGAACATCCTTTATCCTGAGAATCTTGTGGGAGAAGAAATTTTTTCAAAAGAAAATATAAGGACTGATTTTGCAAAGGTAATTGACCCTGAAGTAGTTTTAACTAAAATTCATGTTGATGATCTGAAAAGTTTAGTTCAACGTTTTTGGGAAGTAAACGAAGTATTTATAAGTCTTTTAACAAAGAAATTAAACAGAACGCAACAAAGAGTTGCAGGTTTAATCGTGGATGATGCAAGAAAGAGAATTATTGATTTTTTGAAGTATAACGCAGTTCATAAAGGTAGAAAAGTAGGAATGGAGCTTTTAATTAAGCACAGTATGACGCAACAAGATATTGCGAATTATACAGGAACTTCTCGCCAAACAGTTACTTCGATTTTAAATGATTTAAAGAAAACAAATAAAATTTATTTCAAGCGAAATAGCATCCTGATAAGGGATATCGCAAGCTTGGCATAATGTAAAATAAGGTTTAGTTAGAGTTAATGTTTTGTTCTATTAACTTAGGTTAGTAATGTAAAGAGATTGCAAGTAGGTTCTGCAATCTCTTTTTTTATTCCCTTTTTTTGAAATACAATCCTATTTCTTTTTCGACATTAATTCGATACGATATTCTCTACTATGATTTCCGGATGATGTCTAGTATTCTCTATAAAATACTTACTTGTTAGTTCTCCTCCTACAACAACTCCCGCTAAATAGACTCCTTCAACTGAACTTTCTAGATACTCATTTACTTGAGGAACACCTTCTTTTCCTACTTTTATACCCAACAATTTTAACCATTCCAAGTCTGGAGTATACCCTGTCATCGCAAGTACAAAATCATTATCGATTTTTTTGATACCTTGAGGAGTCTTAAACTCTACTGCGTCTTCATAAATATGAGTTACTTCACTATTAAAATATGCAGTAATAGAACCTTCTTTGATTCGATTCTTAATGTTGGGTAGTATCCAGTATTTTACGCGTTCATATAGCTCTGAAGATCTAACAATCATCGTTACTTTAGCACCTTTTTGTAAGCATTCCAATGCTACATCACAAGCTGAATTAGCGCCGCCAATCACAACCACATTCTTCTTTAAATACAAATGTACATCATCGTAGTAATGCTTTACTTTAGGAAGTTGCTCGCCAGGAATATTAAGTAATCTTGGTTTATCATAAAAACCTGTGCTTATAATAATATGCTTAGCCTGGTATGTTTCTTTTTCAGTAAGTACTTCGAAATTTCCTTTAGAACCTTTTAAATCAATAACGTTTGTATCAAATTCTATATTTAGATTAAAAGATTCCATGATCCTACGATAATATTCTAATGCTTCTCGTCGGGTAGGTTTATCGTTATGCGAGATAAATGGAATATTTCCTATTTCAAGTTTTTTCGAAGTAGAAAAGAAAGTCATATTTACTGGAAAGTTGTATATCGAGTTGACCAATACACCTTTTTCAAGAATCAGATAACTCAAACCCGCCTTTGAACAATGAATCCCGTTATTAATTCCAGTTGGTCCACCGCCAATAATTATCACATCATATTTCATGAAAAGTTACTTTAGTAAAACAAAAATAATTATTAACCCGCGAACTAAACCAATATTTCAATAAGCTTGTTTATTTTAGCATGTATTTCTTCTTTATTTTGGGCAGACCCAAAAAAAACGCATCCCTGTTAGCCTGAAAAATAGGACGATTATTTAAAAAAGATAAAACATGATTGATTTAAGTAAGATTTCAACCAAGCCACCAGAAGGCTATGATAAAGATAAAATAAAGAAAAAACTCAAGAAGATTTCTAAAGAAATAGGAGAGTTAGTAGAAATAATGACAGCTGAAAAAAAGCATAGTCTTTTAGTTGTAATGCAAGGAATGGATTCCAGTGGAAAAGATGGTTCTACGAGAGAAGTATTCAAGTATTGTTCTCCATCGATGGTAAGCGCAGTGGGTTATGGTAAACCTTCCGAAGAAGAATTTGCTCATGATTTTCTTTGGCGCGTACACAAACATGCACCAGCGAAAGGAAAGGTTCAAGTTTTTATTCGATCACACTATGAAGATGTACTTATCCAACGAGTTCATAAGTGGATAGATGAGGATAGAGTAAATGCTCGTTTTGATGCAATAAATGCTTGGGAGAATTTATTGGTAAAGGACAATAATACTACTATTCTAAAGTTTTATCTCCACCTTTCATATGAACGGCAAGGTGAAAAATTACAAGAAAGAATTGATGACCCTACCAAAAATTGGAAACACAATCCTGGGGATTGGGAAGAAAGAAAGTTGTGGGATGATTATCGTAAATGTTATGAAGATGTGCTGAATAGGAGTGAAATTCCTTGGATTGTCGCACCTGTAGATAGCAGAACATACAGAAATTATTTTATTGCTAGTAAAGTATTGGAGACATTAAAAAGTCTCAATATGAAAAAACCGACAATTCAAGATGCCTAGTAAAGTTAGGGTAGATAAATGGTTGTGGAGCGTAAGAATATTTAAATCAAGATCGCTCGCCACTAAGATGTGTAAGACTGGTAAGATTTCAATAGGAGAAAAGAAGTTAAAGCCTTCAGCATTGATAAGTGTAGGTGATTCACTTAATGTTCTCAAAGAAGGATTTAATCTTACAATAAAAGTAGATGAGTTGCTCGAAAAGAGGGTAGGAGCGCCTATTGCTGTTACGTGTTACTCTAATCTCACTCCTGAGGAAGAGTTGAATAAATACAAAAGTTGGTTCATAGGAAAGGGAAAAGCAGAAATAAGAGAAAAAGGCACAGGGAGACCTACGAAAAGAGATCGAAGAGAAATTGATGAGTTCAAAGAAGAGTATCTCTTTCAAGATCTTTGGACTGAGGAGGATGAAGCGGAAAATTAAGTCTTTTATTAATGGGCTTTCGCCCAAAAGAGGTTTTTGGATGATTAGAATTGGCTTGAATGCTATATTGTATTTCTGCTCCCTGCGATTTAATATTTGTGCTTCAAAAGATAGGAACTTGTTATATTTGAGTCAAAATTATTTAACGTCATTTATTAAATTATAATGAAGAGTACAAAACCAACACCTGAAGCAAAAGCACTTTCTCTTTATTTGATGGCGTTTAAAAAATCCAAGCAGATTAACAAAGAGAACGCCAAGCGTAATAATAAGCAATGGGAAAGAGTGAAATACAATGAATTAAGTATGGAAGACTACATGGAAGAAGTCAATAAAATGCTTGATTTTTATGGAGGTTATGATAAAGTAGTAGAAGAAACGGTATGGCATTACGTGAAAAAAACGGGCT
Organism: uncultured Saprospiraceae bacterium; assembly: GCA_964566605.1. Lineage (GTDB taxonomy): Bacteria > Bacteroidota > Bacteroidia > Chitinophagales > Saprospiraceae > JAHDFB01. Next base: position 22,948 of record CAZMKA010000017.1, read on the forward strand.
CATGGAAATTGGAAGGTGATGATAAATATTGCATAGACGCAAAGAAATTTGCTGATGCAATTATGAAGAAGAAAAGCTAGTAACTCTAGAGTTATTGTATCTAGCTTAATAGAAATGATGTTAAACCTTTTTGAAAGTAGGTTGAGATTCAACAATGCTGCCAGCACCTTTCTTATTTATTTTGAACATAACATCTTTCTTTGTAGTAAATAACACAACCGAGAAAAATGATTTTCGAAGATGTGATATAATGATTACCAATGCCTCTTCCATAGTAAGTTCATCTTCTGAATCCTCTGCCTCTTTGGACCTATAACGCATTTTAAGTAGTACTTTAAAGTTATCTTCAGAATAGACTGGCCTCAAAAATATATTTCTTAAATTAGGTTTTCCAATGGTCTTTGCCATAGTTAATTTCGCGAAATTACCTTCTTCAACACTTTCTAATACTTGTTTCCAAAAAAGGTCAAACTCTTCTAAATATGGCATAAATTAATGATTAATGAATAGGTTCTTTTTCAAAAGTAGTGCTTATTTAACGGATTGTATCCAATCTATTTATATTATTATTCTTCATTGGTTAAAAGCCGCAATATGCAATAGAAAATCTATTACTTGCTTAAATAAACGTAGCTTTGCGGGCTTATACCAATTCTGTTTTAAGTTTTCACTTTAGTTTCAAGGATTATAAAATCAAGTATAAGGCAGAAAACGCAAGGATAGTTATAGCTATCATGAGTATTTCTAACGAAGTAATTGCTTTTATAAACTTGAAAATATGTGAAATTCTAAAGCAGAAATGGTATTGTACCAATTAAATACGATAAATGAATATTTATAAAGAAATAGAAGAAGAAATACAAGCTGCAAGTCATATTGTTATCACAGCTCATAAATCAGCGGATGGTGATTCTGTTGGCTCTTCTTTAGGTTTATTGCATTTTATTCAGAAACTAGGTAAAAAAGCTGTTATTTGTCATCCCGATAAAGCACCTGATTTTTTATACTGGTTAGATACTTCTGAAATTATATTAATGGAAGAAAATAGTGAAGAGGTAACAACCCAAATGAAGAACGCAGACTTAATGTTTTGTTTGGATTATAATGCTACAAGTCGTTTAGGAGCTGATATGCAAGTTTTATTAGAAGATGCTACATGTAAGAAGATCATGATTGATCATCATTTGAATCCGGAAGATTTTTCAACCTTGACTGTTTCAGAAACTACAGCATCTTCAACAGCTCAATTAATTGTTGATTTAATAGAGCAGTCGGGGTATTTAGCGTTGTTGGATGAAAAGATAGGAACACCATTATACGTTGGTATATTAACAGATACAGGTAGTTTTAAATTTAGATCAGTAGAACCGCATACACATGAAGTTTTAGCTAAACTATTAGCAGCAGGTGTGCAGCATGATTTAATTCATGAAAAGTTAAATGACACGAATACAGAGAGCAGATTGCGTTTGCAAGGCTATGCAATGAGTGAAAAATTGGAGATTTTGTATCATCATACTGTCGGTATTATCTCATTGACAAAAGAAGAACTGGAAAAATATAATTACCAAAAAGGAGATACAGATGGTTTGGCTAATTTGATTTTATCTATAAAGGGAATCAGGGCGGCTATTGTGTTCAAGGAAAAAGACGGCATTATGAAAATTTCTTTCCGTTCTAAAGGTGAAGAAAATCCAGTAAATATGTTAGCAAAAGAACACTTTGACGGAGGAGGACATGCTAATGCAGCTGGTGGTATGAGTGAATTGAGTGTAGAGGATACTTTGGATAAATTAAGATCATTGATTCCTCAATATTTTATGAAGAATGAAGGGTAGATTTTTTGTTTTCGATTCTACAAAATCTTCAATCCTTTGAAGTGCTCAGAAATGATTTAATTTAATTGTGTATCCAGAAATGAGATTCAAAGTAACATGATTCTCATTAAATTCGATAGTTTTCACCATTTCCAAAGGATAGCCATTCATAATTCTTTTATGAGAATTAAATTGATTATTAATTTTGTATGTCATATTGTAGTCCACTAGAAAACCTTCATTTTTCATGCGAAATTTATACCTTTTAGTTTCCTTTGGATCAACAGTTACAGCTCTTATATTATTAGATGTATTAGGAATTATAGAAAGCGAATCTATCTTAAAATCCGTGTTATTCAAAATTTCAATATTGGTTTTCTGTATATATTTATATCTCAATAACCCACTATTAACTCTCCATGGTTTCTCCATGTTGAAAGCAATGCCTTTTTCATTGATAAATAGTGTATCCGATAAATTTTCCATTCCAAACTGAACCTTGTCTTTCAAAATTATTAGTTTGTCTTTTAGTATGTATCTGCCATAGGATATTTTAGCGCTAAACATATCTTGGCTTAGGGCTTTAAAAGCACCGTTTTTTCTAAAGTCTATGTCTAAGCCTTCTTCTGAAAAGAATTTCGTTGAAATTACTACTGGTGACAGATTACGAATTTTATTATGTGCATAAATAATACAAGTTAGTATTATCAATGAGCTAATCCATACTATAAATCCACCTAAGCGCTTTGGAATGTATTTTAATTTGGTCTTTGTAGTTATAAAAATTGCAACTAAACTGCAAATTATGAAACAAGGCAAGGCAATTAATAATGTTATAAAACTATTTGTTTCTGAAATTATTTCGTAACTGATAATTCCACCAGAAATTAAACTCAGTATCAGAAAGAATATTCTTATTCCTTGTTTCATTGTGTATTATTAAAGTTGATCTTGGAATGTTTAAAGCGTTTTATTCTTTTAAAAACTAGCTTTTTAGTCTACATATTGTGATTTATTATAACAATCAGCTGTTCTTGGGGCGAAATGATAAAAAGATAATAGGTTAGAATATATCCGACATGTTATAGTAGAAATGGCATCACAACCTTACTTCAACATCTTCTTTCGCTTAACCATGTAAGCTTGCAAAACTGGTATAAAGCCTTTTCGAATGTCGGCTTCTACTAGATCAATCTTGTATTGTAAACACTTCGTTCGAATATCTTTTTTGTACGTTTCCATCTTTTCAGCGTAGTATTCTTTTACTTCATGCGCTTGAAGTCTAAGCTTTTCTCCACTTTCCAAATCAATAAATTGATACGGGCGGTTTTCGAACTCAAACGATTCTTCTAACTTTTTATCAAGTGTATGGAATAAAACGACTTCATGCTTATTGTATCTCAAATGTTGTAATGCTGCAAATAAAGCCTCACTTTTCGATGGATCATCAAGCATATCGCTGAATATAACAATCAAACTTCTTCTATGAACTCTATCTGCAACTTCGTGTAATGTGTCGACTAGATTTGTTGTTTTTTCAGGTGTGGAGTCATTAATCAATTGTTCAAGAAACTGTAGCATCAATCGGTAATGCTTCGTACTTGATTTTTCTCGTGTAAACACTTTTATATCTTGATCAAACAAGGTTAAACCAAAGGCATCTCTTTGCTTTTTAAGTAGATTCATAAGTGAAGCTGCAGCTAAACCTGAGAATTGTAACTTATTGATTGGTTGAGACTTGTCTGACTGTGGGAAATACATGGATGATGAAGAGTCAATGACGAAATGACATCTTAAATTCGTCTCTTCTTCGAATCGCTTAGTAAATAATTTATCCGTTCTCGCATATACTTTCCAATCAATATTTTTTGTAGTATCTCCTGGATTATAAATTCTGTGTTCGGCAAATTCTACAGAAAATCCATGAAACGGAGATTTATGCAACCCAATGATAAATCCTTCAACCACTTGCTTCGCGAAAAGCTCCATATTTTCAATCGACTTCAAGTCGAAATTTTCAAAATAACTCATTCAATCATTTTTGGGCAAGAGCCCATTTTTACAAATCTTAAAGATAAGAATACTTATCCAACACTTACCATTTACCGTATTCTATATGAAAGAGGTCTTATCGATAATCCGGCACAAGTTAAAAAAGGAAAGGCTTTCAGAAACAATTCTGAAAGCCTTTTAATTATATTTTAACTCGCATCAATGCGACTTATCTTCTAAATTACTTGTGAGCTTCTATTTTCTCAACTAATTTAGCTTTTGATATCGTTCCTACGTGTTTGTCAACAATCTCACCACCTTTAATTAATAGAATAGTAGGGATTGATCTTACTTGGTATTTCATTGAAACATCACTGTTGTGATCAACATTTACTTTACCGATATTTACTGCACCATCATATTCATTCGCTACATCTTCGATAATAGGTGTAATCATTCTACATGGTCCGCACCATTCAGCCCAAAAGTCTACTACAGATAATTTATCGCTGTCTAGAACTGTTTCTTGGAAGTTTGCGTCAGTTAATTCTAAAGCCATTTTTATACTCTTTTTAAAATTTATATGTTATTTATACTGTTATCATAACAGCTTATGATTCAATTAAGTTGCAAATGTAATTCTCTTATTATTGAAAAAAGAAAATTATGACCTTATATTGCAATTTGAGAGACATTTTAATATCTATATGAAGAAAATTAAGTTCAACTATTTTTCAATCGTCCTATTTGCTGTGACACTTGTCATTCAATTCTTACTTGGAAAGAATCCTGAAATTGCACGTGTGTTCTACAAAAATGGTTTGTTTCGATTAATAAGAAATGCTTATGATTTCGTCATTGGTCAATGGTTGCCTTTTCCTTTTATTATACTTGCTATCATTCTTTTAATAGGTGGAATGCTTTATCATATGTCATTCAAGAAAAAATTGCTTGCTAAACTGTCAACAGGCATTTCTTGGATTCTTTTTACGCTTTGTGCTTTTTACTTTTTATGGGGATATAATTATAGCGTTGCTCCAGTTGCTAAACTTATTGATCTTAAAATAAAGGAAGTAGACTCGACAGCTCTGTACGAAGAACTCAATGAACTCATAAGACACATTAATGATTTTCGAGTCACTTACCAAAACGATTCATTACCATTGAACTATTCTCATAATTCTATAGAAAAGGATGTTCGTAAAGACTTAAAATTGGCATTTGACCAACTAGGGATTGTAACCGCTGGAAAACCTCGTGTTCGAACACTTAAACCCAAGGGAGTGCTTATGCGATTCAAGACAGCAGGTATCTATATTCCGCATGCTTTTGAAGGGCATATTGATGGCGGACTTTTAGAAATAGAACATCCTTTTACGATTGCGCACGAAATGTCACATGCTTATGGGATTACTGGTGAAGGTGATTGTAATTTTATGGCTTATATAGCTTGTGCTTCTTCGGATGATCCTTATTTTAAGTATTCTGCATATCTCGATTATTCGCTGTATTTATTAAGGGATGTCTATCGAACGAATAAAGAAAAACACAAGGCTTTTCAAACACTTTTGCATCCTGGATATAAAGCAGATATCCGAGCAATAATTATTAATGGAGACAAATATCCCGATATATTTCCAGCAGTCCGCGACTTTATGTACGATAATTATTTGAAGTCACAAGGGATAAAAGATGGTATAAAAAACTACAGTAGAATCATTCAAATGGTCATTAATTATAAACGCCAATATCCTGAAGTTTTGGGCTCGAGCCCAAAAAAATAAAATTACCTAAAGAGCTGAGTACTTGATTTCTTATTATCTGTCTCTATGAGCTTTTTAATGATGTCGATTGTTCGCATATTCAGTTGATCAACACAACCTTCTGCATGTGGCACATCTTTCAACCAAGGTTCAACAAATCTGCTAACTACCTTTATTGCCAAGACATTAATGTTCATCATTTTTGCAGCAAAGAAAATGCTTGCTCCATCCAAACTTAAGATATCACCTTTGGCATATCGTTCGAAACGTTCAAGTCCTTCATACGTTCCAGGGATTTTATTAACCGTTAATCCTGAAGCTCTAGGCAGATAAGTGGGATTCATGAAATCTAGGGGTTTGATAACACCTCTTTCGAATGGATGTTGATTCCTATTATGCCATCCAAGATCATGCATCGTGTGGAATTTTCCATCGGATTCTTCCATTCCTATATCACCAAATCCTTCTTGATCAATCGCATAAACACGACCTAAGTCAAGAGTGCGAGATAATGCTGCACCAATTGCAGGATTCAAGATAAGATCCGTTTCTTTTATAGCCGGATTACCAGTCAAAGCATACAATGCATACATAGAACCAATGCCGCTTACTACGGTCGTTATGGTCACTTCACCTTTGGTATATTCCCAAAATGATTTTTTCTCCCATTCTTCCTCCAAGTATGCTAGTGTGCCTTGGATTTCATCTTCTGTCGATGCTATTAACAGTATATTCATGTTTAATTTTTATAGGAAATTTCTCCTCCTGGTGAAATACCCAAAGTAGGATGAACTGCAGCAGCACCATGAATGCTATATTTCCCAAAACTATAAGTTATTCCGAAAGCAAACTGACTTTCTTGTGTGTTAAACCCTGTTCTAAAATATAAGTTTTCTATCGGATTGTAAATTATGCCAGTTTTAAATCGGACAGGTAATAAAATATCTTTTTCAATTTCTGCAAGTAAAAATACTTTACTGGAAAGTTCGTATTGCACGCCTCCTCTTACGATTGCAGAAATGTCCTCTTTGTCTGTTAATGCTTGACCGAAAGGATTAAATACGTGAAAGCCAATACTTACTTTATCGTTAACTTCATAAATACTACCAAGCTCTACTGTAGGAATATATCTCGAACCGAAATTACGTGCTTGAAAGCTAAGAACATCAGCTTGCAAACTAATATCCCAGTTTTTCAATAGTCTTCGAGCATAAGCGAAACCTATGATTTGCGTGTTTAGATCTTCGTCTCCAAAATATTTTACAGAAAGACTGATAGCGTTATTTTGGTTGAATTTATAGATTCCTGATGCAGTTATAAGATTCAGTGAATTCAAACCGAATAGGTTTACAGCTCCAGCTTGAAAGCCCCATTTATCAACACTTAATATGCCCGCTTGATTATTAATTGCGCTCATTTCATTGGATGAAGCGATGGTTGCATTACCTACACTGTAGTTGGAAGCAGACCCTCCATACAATGAAATATTTTGGGCGAAAGCCCCATTAAGTACTAAAAAGCTTATGAAAGTAATATATTTAAGCCTTAAACAGAGCATATGGACATTTTTGGACATAAAGATACTTTTCAATTCCGACCAATTACCAAAGTCGATGAAAAAAATGTTCGAAAAATTATTTTTGACATATTAGAGGATTATGGATTGAAAGTCAATACAGAAGGTGTAGATAGTGATTTATATAATATTACCGAGCATTATAAAGATGGCTTGTTTGGTGTGATAGAGGAGAAAAGTAAACGTCTTATTGTGGGGAGCTTTGCGTTATATCCGCTTAGTGAGAAGGAAGTGGAATTGCGTAAGATGTATATAAGGAAGTCGTTTCGTGGGAATGGATTAGGGAAGTGGGTGATTGATTTTTGTGAGGCTTACGCCCAAAAAAGTGGATACGAACGGATTTCGCTTGAAACGGCATCGGTGTTAAAAGAAGCAAAAGCTTTGTATCTTTCCAAAGGTTATGAAATTGTTCCTCAAGAAAATCATACACCAAGATGTGATGTGCTCATGAAAAAAAAGCTAAAATAACAAATGGCGAAATTTAAAAGAAATCATAAAAAATCGGGAAATGCAGGTGTTTCCATCATTCGGATTATATTAATAGTAGTAGTTGTAGGTGTTGTTTTTTACCTACTTTCAAATCTATTAGGTAAGATGAATTTTGAGCCAGATTATCAATTAAGTAGTGATGAGTTAACCGATTCTTTGTATCATTTGCCTTCAGGTTCAAGTGGGCAAATTGTTCATCATGAACACTTTAGCTTGTCTTACATTGAGAAGTATGAGCAAGCAGAATGGGTAGCTTATGAATTGACAAAAGCTTCATTAAAAAAGCCCAATGTTCCTCGAGCAAAAAGATTTGAAGACGATCCTTTAGTTCGAACAGGTTCTGCTACATATTATGATTACAAAGGAAGTGGTTATTCAAGAGGACATCTTGCACCAGCTGCTGACATGGCATTTAGTAAAGAGGCAATGGCAGATTGCTTCTTTATGAGTAATATGTCGCCACAGTTATCGGTTTTTAACGGTGGTGTATGGAATGAACTAGAAAATTTAGTGAGAGACTGGGCTTATGATAATGATCGGTTGATTGTTGTTACAGGACCCATATTTTCGAAGAACATGAAAAAAATTAAAAATGGAGTAGCGGTACCTGAGAAGTATTACAAAGTACTTTTGGACTTCGATACACCTGATAAAAAAGCAATAGGATTTATATTGCCGCATGAAAAGAGTGAAGAAAGAATGGATGCTTTTGCAGTTAGTGTTGATGATGTGGAAGCCGAAACAGGGCTTAACTTTTTTAGCTCATTGTTAGACAGCACACTAGAAGAAGATTTAGAGAAATCTTTCGATATGAGTGCATGGCCTTTGGACGAAAGTCTTTACCGCCAAAGAGTTGATCACTGGAATAATCGATAAAACATATAAGATAAATTTATAATAATAATATATTCGCAAAAAAAAATGAATCATGAGTAAAGATACTTTTAAGCAGGAAATGTCAGAAGGATATACTTTCGAAGGTGACAGTATAATCTTAGGGGGCGCAATGCATGATAAAGAGGTGTTGACTGAGACCTTTGTGAGACTGCCACTTAGTACTATAAATAGACATGGATTAATTGCAGGTGCTACAGGTACCGGTAAAACAAAAACACTTCAAATATTAGCCGAATTGCTTTCGGATAAAGGTGTTCCTTCTTTACTTATGGACATTAAAGGTGATTTGTCAGGAATTGCGGTTGCAAGTGATGGCCATCCTAAAATTGATGAAAGACATGAGAAGATAGGATTTCCGTTTATTGCAGACGATAGTCCTGTTGAATTTTTAACGTTAAGTGACGAACCAGGAGCGAGATTAAGAGCCACTGTATCAGAGTTTGGGCCTGTTTTATTCTCTAAGTTGCTAGATTTAAATGAGACGCAAAGTGGAATAATGGCCGTTGTCTTTAAGTATTGCGATGATTTTGATTTGCCCTTACTTGATTTAAAGGATTTAAAAAAGACCTTACAATACATAACAGAAGAAGGTAAAGAAGAAGTTGAAGAGGAATATGGGCGATTAAGCAAAGCTTCTGTAGGAACAATAATGAGAAAAATTCTTGAACTAGAATCGCAAGATGCTGATCGATTTTTCGGAGAAAAGTCATTTGATGTAGAGGATTTAGTACGTCATGATGAAAATGGCAAAGGAATGGTATCTATATTAAGAGTAACCGATCTTCAAGATAAACCGAAGTTGTTTTCAACTTTTATGCTTCAAATGTTAGCAGAAATTTATGCTACATTCCCAGAGGCAGGTGATTCAGGCAAACCAAAATTAGCTTTATTTATTGATGAGGCACACCTTATTTTTGAGGAAGCAAATGACGCCTTACTTGATCAGATAGAAGTAATTGTAAAGCTAATTCGTTCTAAAGGAGTAGGAATTTTCTTTGTTCAACTAGGTCTGAAGGTGCAACACGCATTAAGAGCATTTACAGCAAAAGATAGAAAAGCAATTAAGTTAGTTGCAGAAAACTATCCTTTAACTGATAATTACGATGTTGATCAACTGTTAACAGAACTAGGAATAGGCGAGGCTCTAATTACAGGATTGAATGAAGATGGAATACCTACACCGTTAGTTCACACTTACTTAAGAGCGCCCCAATCAAGAATGGATGTACTTTCGGATAGAGAAATTGATAGAATTCTTGATAAGTCTGAGATTATCGACGATTACAATGAAGAAATTGATAGAGAATCAGCTTATGAAATTCTGAAAGAAAAGCTTGACCGAGCGGCTACGCCTGAGCACAATGAAGTGATAAAGAAGCAGCGGGGTAGAGCGAAGCAAGAAAAATCTAGGATAGAGCAAGTAATGGGTTCTACAACTACGAGACAAATAGGAAGAACTGTAGCAAGAGAATTAACAAGAGGTTTACTAGGTGCTTTGGGAATCAGGACAACTCGTAGAAGAAGAAGATATTAATCCAAATTTAAAAATTATTAGATTGAAAAAATCAAATGTATTTATCCTAGCTATTCTTATGAGTTTAGTTGGGTTATTCTGTAATGCTCAAGATACAGCAGAAGAGAAAGAGTTAATAGATGTTGCGATTAATATTTCCAATGAATTATACAAAGGAAATTATGCCTACTATGATGAGTTGTTTTATTTGGATTCTTTTCTAAATAGAGTAAATATTGATGATCCAGCATTAATGAAGATAAACAAAGAGTTCAATAATGGCTTCAAGTCTACTTTTTCTTTTGCTAGTATATTAGGAGAAGAGGTGAAAGCAGGAGGACTTTATGAGCCGGTTAGTTTTACAACCTTAGGTAACTCGTTTTATGTGACTTTTTCTCAGTTCACGAATAAGGGATTGAATTATCATGAGGTTGAATTTAAACGCATAAAAGATAAGTTTCGAATTGTAGATGTTTTTGTTTATTTGAATGGGGAGAATTTAAGCGAGACAGTTAAGTTGATATATGTTGGTGTAGTGGATAAGGGAAATGTGCTAGATCAATTAATGGGACGAAATCAAGCTTATTTGAAAGATGTTAGTGCATTATTGGATTTTCAGACATTAGCTACTGCAGGTAAATTTAAAGAATTGAATCAGTATCTTGAAAAAACTACCGATGGCTTCAAGCAAACAAAGTTCTATTATAACCTTAAGATTCAAGCTTTGTCTGGTTTAGGAGATACTGATGGTTATTATGCGTTTTTGAAAAACAATAGTTCAATTGGCATTCCATCTTCTTTTCTAACAAGTATTGATTTATTGTTTTTAGAAAAAGACTGGGAAGGCTTTCAGACAAATTTGAATTTGCTTGATGAATTTGTTGGTGGTGATCCTGCGTTAAATAATTTTAGAGGAAATGGGTATTTGTATGCAGGAGATTACCTAAGTGCAAAGAAGCATTTTCAAATGGTCTATGATGATTTTCCAGACTATAGTTACGGGATTATAGGTATTCTAAGTACTGGCTTGGAACAAGGAGATGCAAAAACAAGTGTAAATGCGATGGCTGACTTATATGACAGATTTGGGTTTACATTAACAGACTTAGAAAATATAGTTGCTACTTATCCAGTAATTAAAGAGTCGACAGAGTTTCAAGAATATATAGGAAGTTTGAAATAGGAGTTTCATTAGTTTTGAACTAAACCATTTCGCTGTTAATATGGCACAATAGATTCAACG
>CAZMKA010000018.1:0-34195 GCA_964566605.1 uncultured Saprospiraceae bacterium
GTATATGGGTGAGAACAATACTAAGGAGGTTGCTATAGATATTACAGATGATGTAATTGTTTCAGGAGATGATGGATTGACTAACATCATTTTACATCCTGAATTTTCAGTTGAAGGCTCTGCTCACAAAGGTGAAATTTTCTTGTTTTATGCATATCACCCTTCAGAGTTTGAGAGTCTAGATTACAGGATGAATATTCTTTCTCGTTTCAGAACTTTTGAAAATTCTACAACTATTGATCCTACTAGCGAAGAAATTCTTATAAGAGATGTTGATCCACAAGCTTATCATATGGGAGGAGGAATGTTTTTTGATGAACAAGGATTTCTTTACATAAGCTGGGGAGACGGTGGAGGAGGAGATGATCAATACAATTCTTCTCAACAAATCTCCGATAGATTTTGGGGAGGGATAATAAGAATTGATGTAGATAATCGACCTGATCTATCTCATCCTATCCCAAAACAAATAACAGAATATCCCGGAAAACCCGATGATTTTCCATCAACTATTACACAAGGATATAGTATTCCCAATGATAATCCTTGGGTAGGAGAAGAAGGTGTGTTAGAAGAGTTCTATGCACTAGGATTTCGCTCGCCCCATAGAATTGCTCAAGATCCAGTAACTGGTAAAATATGGGTTGGTGATGTAGGACAAGGTTCAAGAGAAGAAATTACAATTGCTACCAAAGGCGGTAATGCTCAATGGCCATACATGGAAGGTGATGTAGCAGGAGTGAAAAGCCGACCTGATGAAATCATTGGAACAGAGACACCACCTATCCATACATACACAAGAGCAACTGGAATTTCGATTATAGGTGGATTTGTTTATAGAGGTGAAAAATGGCCTAGTGAACTGGAAGGTCAATATATCTTTGGTGACTTTGGTTCAGGAAATATATGGAAACTTGATCCTAGTACAGGTGACGTTGAATTCATGTTATCTTTAACAGATTGGGGCGAAAGCCTTGCCCAAGGTCTTACTTCATTTGGCTACTCCAACGATGGTGACGTATTCTTATTGAAACTAAAAAATAAAGGATCAAACAGTGGAATTGTATATAAGCTAGATAAACAGAATACCACTCCTCCTTATATTCCCGAGTTGCTTTCTGAAACGGGTGCTTTTGAGGATTTAGATAACTTAGAACCAATTTCGGGATTTATTCCTTATCGAGTGAATAGCCCGTTATGGAGCGATTACGCAGTGAAAGATCGCTGGATGGCTTTGCCGAATGATGGCAAACATGATTCTGCTGATGAACAGATCAATTTTTTCGAAGATGGGAATTGGATTTTTCCTACAGGTACAGTATTTATAAAGCATTTTGAAGTGCCTATTGATCATAGGGATTCATCGATTACTCGAAAAATTGAGACAAGGTTTTATGTGATTGATAATTTGGGACAAGGATACGGGCTAAGTTATCGATGGAATGAAGAGCAAACAGACGCTACTTTGATTAGAAGTTCTGAAAATAGAATATTTGATGTTATAGATGAATTTGGTGAGGCTTACGCCCAAAATTGGGAATATCCCGGACCTCAACAGTGTAACACATGTCATAATGGAAATGCCGGTTTTGTGCTTGGTGTAAACACACAACAATTAAATGGTAACTTGTTGTATCCATCGACTGCTGTGGTTTCGAATCAACTCGCATCATGGAATTATTTAGATATTTTTGATCGGAAAATAGACGAAGCTACTATTTCGGATTTACCACGTTCTGTAAGTTTGACAGATGAAGATGCAAGTCTGAGATCAAAAGTAATGTCATACCTAGATTCAAATTGTGCTTCGTGCCATATACCAAAAGGAGTTGAAGGAGCATTTGATGCCCGATTAACAACACCATTAAATAGTAAAAGTCTGGTTAATGCTTTTGGCATAAGCCATACTTCTGCATCAGGTTCTTTAATAGTAAAAGCAGGTTCAGCACATGAATCTCTTTTATGGCAAAGAGATGTATCTGTAGACACGGATAAAATGCCTCCTCTCGGTAGAAATATAGTTGATTATAAGTGGATTGAAGTTCTGGAAGAATGGATAAATGGACTTGATGAGCCTTGCTACGGCGATTTTGTATCTAATTTCACATGGGAGCAATGGGCAATTAATGGCTGGGGAAATGTAGAAGTAGATAGATCGAATAACACAGACCTAGACGACGATGGAAATATTATGTCCATTGCTGGTGTAACTTACGAGAAAGGGCTTGGTGTGCACGCTTACTCTGAAGTAAAATATAAATTGAATGGAGATTACAAAAGGTTTACTTCAGTCATAGGTGTTGATGATGAAAGTTGCGATTCAGCGAGTGTAGTTTTTCGTGTAATTCTTGACAATAAATCTATTTATGAATCTGAATTAATGCGTAAAGGTGATGAAGGTAAATTTATTGCACTAGATATTTCAGGAGGGAATGAAATAAAGCTTCAAGTACTAGATGGAAATGGAAGTAACCAATGTGATCATGCTGACTGGGCAGATGCGCGTTTTCATAATAAGCTCGATAGTGATTTCGATGGAATATGTGATGATTATGATGCTTGTCCAGGTGTTGATGATAACATAGATGTAAATCAAGATGGAATTCCGGACGGATGTGAAAACGTTGTCATAGGAGGTGATCTAGATATAGAAGTTTTCCCGAATCCTTTTATGAGTGATTTTCAATTTACTATTCAACCTATTGATGACCTCACTTTACGATCTTCTGTATTTATCTATGATGTAAGTGGGCAGTTAGTTTATGAAAATTACAATGTTGTTTTTGGAGAAACAGTTAATGTATCATTATCAGTAGGCGAAGGAACATATTTCTTAGTAGCAAAGTCAGGTGCTTTTAAAGGCACAAAAACTTTGGTTAACATAGTTGAATAAGCCGATCTCACATATATGAATGTCAAGTTAATTAACGACCAAAAAGAGTCTTTTTCTAAGTATATCCAAAACTTATTCTTGCAACAGAATGCCAAGGAATTGAGCTATAAATGGAATGTAATAGATTCCTGGAAAGAGAATTTCGAACTTGAATATCCTTTGTTAAAAGATTCTATTGATACAGCATTATCAAGTGTTTTTAGCCGAAGTTTGTGGGGAGGTGAAAAGCATTCTAAAAAGTCGGGAATATTGATGTTGTGTGAAGAAAACTCCATGTTCATGGAAGCTGCTTTTCAGAATCTCTTCGATGAGTCCAAAGATATTTCTATGCGTTTCAATCGCTTTCTTTTTCACTGTGACGAATTATTGGAAACTATCCATAAAAGAGATGATAGAATAAATACTCACTTTCAAGACGAATATGCCGTTTCACTTTATTTATCTTTAGAATATCCAGAAAAGTACTGTCCTTTCGTCTATGGTAAATTCCATCCTTTTATGGAGGGGATAGGTTCTCGAAATATACCTGTAGAACAAGACAAAGAGAGATATTACAAAATCATGAACGCTTTATATACCGTCATTTCTAAGGATGTAGACTTTATGAATGGCTGGCAATTTATTTTACAAGATGCTAGTTATAAAGGCAAATCTTTATTTCTGATATATGATTTTATGTGTTATGTAATGGAAAATAATGATCGTTAGATTATACTTATAAATACAATTCGTATCTTGGAGGTCATGAAGAATGCCGTTTTTGTATTCATATTATTATTTTGTTCGTCAATAGGAATTAGTCAAGAATTTACTAGCTCCAAGCTCCCTTTAATTATAATTGATACTGAAGGTCAAGAAATTGAAGATGAACCGAAGATTCTCGCTGCTTGTGGGATTATAAACAATGCTAATGGTGTTAATCATTTGGATGATCCTTATAATGAATATGAAGGATATTTAGGCATTGAGATTCGTGGGCAATCTTCTACATTGTATCCCAAAAAAGGCTACGGAATCGAGTTTCGAGATGAGTTTGGAGAAGACGTTAATGTAGAAGTTTTAGGTTTTCCGCTTGAAGAAGATTTCGTGTTACATGGACCTTTTGCAGATAAGACTTTGATAAGAAATGCGGTGGCTTATACACTGGCAAGTGAGTTAATGGAATATGCACCTCGAACACGATTTGTAGAGTTATTTATAAATGAGGATTATAGAGGTGTTTATTTGATGGTTGAAAAAATCAAAAGAGATGCGAATAGAGTAGATATTGCTAATTTATTAGAAGTTGATGTAGAAGGTGAAGAATTGGAAGGAGGTTATATCTTGAGATTTGACAAAATAGATAGTAATGAAGAAATATTATGGTCTTCTCCATATATGGAAGAGCCAGGAGATAATGTAGCAGATTTCGTTGCTTTCGAACCGAAGTACGATGAAATTCAGGATGAACAAACTGACTACATCATGGATTATATGACAGATTTCGAAAATGCACTTATTGATCCAACATTTAGTTTTCAAGGAAATTCTTACACAGATTATATAGACATATCAACAGCTATTGATTTTATATTAATGACTGAAATAACCAAGAATGTTGATGGTTATAGAATCTCAACATATATGTATAAGGATAAAAATGATGTGCTTAAAATAGGTCCTGTTTGGGACTTTAATTTTGCCATGGGAAATGCAGATTATTGTGAAGGTGGAGATCATGTAGGATGGCAATTCAACTTCAATTTTGTATGTCCATGGGATGGAAAAGGCAATCATTTTTGGTGGAGAAGGTTCTTGGAAGACCCAGCCTTCGAGCAACAGCTCATGAATCGATATGATGAACTCCGTGAAACGGTTTTTAGCCTTGAAAGTATTCATGCTAGAATTGATTCTTTAGTTGCCGAAATAGGAGATGATGCGGTTCAACGAAATTTTGAAAAGTTCCCAATCTTAGGTGAATACATTTGGCCCAATAATTTTATTGGAGGAAGTTATGATGCTGAAGTTCAGTACTTAAAAGATTGGTTTGGTCTTCGACTGGAATTTATGGATACATCAATAACGAATACCAAGGATATCGATGGATTGACAGATCCTCTTTTGCTCTACCCAAACCCAAATGATGGAAACTTTTTGCTAGATTTAGGAAAGTATGCAATAAGCGGAAAAACCGTATTGATATACAACGCTCAAGGACAACTAATGCAATCAATCAATAACGATTATAATGAAGAATTGACGTTTAATCTTGATTTCAATTCGGGTATATATTTTTTAAGAGTCATTAATGCATCAGGAAAACACTTGGTGATGTGAAAAAACTAATCATTTATTAATATGGGATTTTACGAAATACTACAGATTGCCATTATTCTTTTGGGACCCATCCCTTTACAAATGTATTTAAAGGATACTAAAGTAGGGAGAATTTTAAGCCCCATTGTTGTTGCCTATGCGATAGGAATAGGAATATCTACATTCAAACTAATGCCTCTATCCGAATCAATCAGTGATTGGGGAGTTAAAATTAGTATCATGTTGGCTATTCCGTTGTTGTTATTTGGTGCCGATATTATTGGTTGGTTAAAACATTCCAGAAGTACGGTTTTGTCTTTCTTTTACGCGATAATTGCTGCATTTGTATCCTGTGTTTTATATGGTTTAATTTTCAAAAATCACATTGATGGCGTAGAAGAATATAGTGGAATGTTGACAGGAGTTTATACGGGAGGAACGGCAACGATGAATGCAGTAGCAATAGGTCTTGATGTTACTCCCAAAGTATTTGCTTTCGTGAATTCTATTGAAATGTTTGTTGGGGGAATTTATCTTTTATTCTTAACAAGTGTAGCTCCTATGTTTTTTGGTAGTTTCTTGAAGAAGTACGTACCTGCAGAAGGTGAAGTAGATGATTATGAAGAAGAAGGATTTAGCTGGAAAAACCTTCCATCAATGTCTGCTGCTTTTGGATTAAGTGTTGTCATTATTGGTATTACACTAGGAACTGTGATAGGAGTTTATGGAAACATGGACAAGCCCACAATGATAATCATCATTTTGACAACATTGAGTATTGGCGCTTCTTTTATTCCCAAAGTTGGTAAGCTTAAAGGTTCGTTTGATGTTGCGGAATATTTGTTATTAGTATTTAGTATCGCAGCTGGAATGCTTTGTGACTTTGGGATAGTGATTAATGAAGGAGGACTAATGTTGCTTTATACAGCCTTGTCATGGCTAACAGTTGTGTTTATCCACACGCTTCTATCTTGGTTAAGTAAAATTGATAGAGATACAACTATGATAACAAGTACAGCAGCTCTTTATGGTCCTGCATTTATAGGACAAATTGCTACAATACTAGGGAATAAAAGAATCATTATAGCTGGAATCGCGACAGGAATAATGGGTTATGCAGTAGGTAATTACTTAGGCTTATTTGTGACTTATTTGCTTAGAAGTATGTAGAAATAATGAGAAAAAAATTCCCAGAGAAGAGTTGTGATGCTGAGAAATTAATTGCAGAACTGGAGTCGCTGAAAAGCAATGATTTGCAATGGAAAAAGGGTAGGGCATTCAGTTATGTTTATTATGCTGAAGAAGCTATTACGGACACGTTGAAAAAAGCATATCTAAGTTACTTTAGCGAGAATGCACTGAATCCTAGTGCCTTTCCATCGCTGCTAAAAATGGAGAATGAAGTTGTTTCGATGTGTCTCGATCTTTTTGACGCGAAAGAAAATGCTTCGGGTAATATGACATCAGGTGGAACAGAATCGATTCTGATGGCTTTAAAATCGGCAAAGGAATATGCAAAACTAACGAAACCACATATCACTAATCCCGAAGTAATACTGCCTATATCAGCGCACCCAGCATTCGACAAAGGTTGTGATTATTTTGGGTTAAACCCAAAAAAAATACCACTCACAAAAGATTATCGAGTTGACATTTCAGCACTTGAACATGTAATTTCAGAAAATACAATTCTGATTGTTGCTTCGGCTCCTTCATATCCTCAAGGAGTTATTGATCCCATCGTAGAAATAGGGAAAATTGCTAGTGAAAGCGAGTTGTTATTTCATGTAGATGCATGTGTAGGAGGTTTTGTTTTACCCTTTATGGAGCCGTCTCGAAAATGGAATATGGGTGTGAAAGGAGTGACTTCTTTAAGTGCAGATATTCATAAGTATGGATTTGCATCCAAAGGTTCTTCAGTTATTTTGTACAATATGCCTGAATTACGGAAAGCGCAATATTACGTGTATACAGATTGGCCAGGTGGGATGTATGGAAGTCCGGCGATTTTAGGGACGAAACCAGGAGGTGCGATCGCTGTTGCATGGACAATTCTGCATTTATTGGGTCAAGAAGGATATAGAGAAAAAGTAAAGACCTCACTTGAAGTTGCTAAATCATTCAGAGATCGAATAAATTCCTATGATTCCCTAAAAGTGTATGGAGAACCAGATATGTGTATCTTTTCTTTTGGAAGTGAAGATTTCGACATTTATGAATTAGGAGATGAAATGCATCTGAAAGGCTGGTTGATGGATCGTCAACAGAACCCAGCTGCATTGCACATTTCTATTTCACCGTTTCATGCCAACGTAGTTGATGCGTTTTTTGTAGACTTTGAAGCTTGTTTAAAGAAAGCGAAGAAAGTAACTATACATTCGACGATGAATAAGATACAAGTCTCTGCGAATAAAGGTTTAAAAAAGCTTCTTCCTGCCAAGACGTATCAAAAAGTTCAAGAATTTGCTTTGTCCAAAGCTGATCCTGCGAGTAAAAGAAGTGCAGCCTTATATGGAATGATTGGCGATTTACAAGGAGAAGGCGAGACAGAGGAACTCATAAAGAATTATCTTGACAAGTTGTTTAGGGAGGGATAGAAGTTTAAGGTATTTTTTATGAAAGCAATTATCACATTTATATTTCTTATTAATTTTCTAAGTAGCTACAGTCAAACTAATGACATAATTGTTCCTTTTTATGACAATGGTAAATGGGGTTATTTGAATAAGAATAAAGAAATTGTTGTTTTTCCGAAATATGAAGAAGTATATCCGTCTTTTTCAAATAGATTAAGAATAAAACTTAATGGTAAATATGGATATATTGATCAAAAAGGAAAGTTAGTTATCAAGCCGAAATTTATTGAAGCAGAAGACTTTAAATATGGAATAGCTAAAGTAAGTCTGAGACATAAGTCTTTTAACATAAATACTGAAGGTAAAAGGAATAAAATAGGAGTAGCTGTTTGTGGGACACATTATAATTGTTCCTTCCCAAAATTAAGTGATGATATAGAAATAATAGAAGAGGATGGAAAACTAGGAATAGTGCACGATAAAATTGTTAAAGAATCAGTTCAAGCTGTATATCTTAGCGATACAATTTCACCTATATTTGATTCAATTGTACCGATCTCTCATCAGCTAATGTATTTAGTAAAAGATTCTCTTATAGCATTTTCTAATCAAGCAATTTATATTACGGGATCTGAATTTATATTGAAAAATTTAAATTTTGATTATGAGCAAGTTGTATTGTATAGTTGTTTGTTATGCAATAAAGGCATCCATCAATTAATTGGTGTGAAAAAGAATGGTTTATGGGGATATATGAGAATATATATTGATCCCCAAAAATGCATTGAACCAAAATATTTACAAATTAATTCTTTAGCGGATGGATTTGCTTTAGTAGAGTATGCAGAGGCAAAATTTGGATATATCGATTCTGATGGAAATGAATATTTTATAAGATAAACTTATTGCTTTAAATGATTATCTTAAAATTCAATTATAAATAAATTGTAGACCAAATACCTTACTTCTTCAACGTAGTAAGGAAGTGAGAGAGCGATAATATTTCAGCAGAACTCAACACATCTTTATAACTTTTCATAGTTCCTTTTCCGAAGTAAGCCATCGCGAATTTATGTGTATTATCAAGTTTGGATTCTTTTAAATTCGCTGCACCTCCTAGCCCCAATCCACCTTTTCTACCATGACACATTGCACAATTTGTTTTATACAATGCAGCCGCATCAATAGCTTTCCATTCTTCTTCACCTATTTCGTCGATAAGCTTTTGAACGTCTGCAAGTTGTTCTTTAGTAAAAGAATCAGCATCTTGCTCTACTGCTGATGAGAATTGGCCTAATGAAACAAAAAGGCTTAGTATAAATAATGTAATTATCTTTATCATCTGTTGAAATGTATATATGTAAAAACCATAACTTAAGTAATAAGTTTCATTCCTTAGCATTATCTACACAAAAAAGCACGTAATAAATCACTGAAACTTAATACTGGTGGTTGTTTTCGGATTACGTAGTACGAGAAAATTATTAATATTTACTTAGATAATCCCTTCCGTTTTTACAGTCCCCTTCTAAAAATGATACTCGAATAATGATCTCATTCTTTAACATAATCTACGCTAAAAAGTACGTAATAAATAGCTGAGACTTAGTGTTGGTGGTTGTTTGCAGATTACGTAGTACGAAGAATCAATAGAATATTATTTCAATAAATCCTCAACCTGCTTAATTACATTCTCCTTTGTATATCCAAACTTTTCATCCAATACTTTATAAGGTGCGGAATACCCAAAATGTGTCATCCCGAATACTTTACCGTTTCTACCCACCAAACTTTCCAATGTCACAGGAAGTCCAGCTGTCATTCCAAAGATTGGGACTCCAGCAGGTAATACCTTTTCTTGGTAACTAGCTGCTTGTTCTTTGAATAATCCTTCTGATGGTACAGAAACAATACGTACATTTCGCTTAGCAGATAAATCTTCATAAGCACTATATAATGTAGATACTTCCGATCCATTAGCTAATAAAATAACGTCTGGTGTACCATCACAATCTTTTACGATATATGCTCCTTTAGAAAGACTTGATGCTTCTTCTAATCTTGTTTCACTTCCTTTAGCTGGAACATCAACTATGTTTTGTCTTGATAGAATCAAACCAGTTGGTCTATCTTTGATTTCCAGACAATTTTTCCAAGCTTGAACTGTTTCAGCTGAATCAGCAGGTCGGAATGCAATTAGTGAAGATTTACCGCTGTGATTATTTAGTTTTTCTAGTAATCTCAACTGCGCTTCTTGTTCTATTGGTTGGTGAGTTGGTCCATCTTCACCTACTCGGAATGCATCATGAGTCCACATGAATTTTACTGGAGTCTCCATAAGTGCCGCAACTCTTAATACAGGTTTCATATAATCTGAAAATGCGAAAAATGTAGCACACACTGGTATAATACCTCCGTGTAAAGCCATTCCCGTACTTAGTGCAGCCATTGTTAATTCACTAACTCCTGCTTGCAAAAATCTTCCGCTAAAATCTCCTTTTTCTAGTGGCTTAGTTTTATTTAAGAATCCATCAGTTTTATCACTATTCGATAAATCAGCAGATGCTACTATCATATTTTCAACATGATCTCCGAAGTAACTTAATACAGCTTTACTCGCATTTCTAGTTGCTTCATTTTCTCCGTACGAAATTTCATCCCATTTAATATTAGGAACGTGTCCTTTTAAAAATCCGTTAAGCTTAGCGGCTAATTCTGGATTAGCTAATTCCCATTCCTCGAATTCTTTTTTTGCAGAACTTACAGTTGCTCTTTTCTTATCCAATATATCATTATAGTAAGTTGCTACTTTGTCAAAAACTTTAAATGGATTTTCAGGATCTCCACCTAAGTTATCTATCGTTTTTGCAAATGAAGCATTTGATTTACCTAGAGGTTTTCCATGTGTTTCAACTTCTCCTTCATGAGAGCTTCCATCATCTTTTACAGCGCCTTTGCCCATTATTGTCTTACCAATAATTATACTTGGTCTTTCTGTTTCATTTTGACATTCAACAATGGCGTTTCTTATCGCATTCTCATCATTTCCATCAATGGTAATCACATGCCAATCCCAAGCTTTATACTTTGCTGCAGTATCTTCCATTGTCACTTCGTCTACCATCGTAGATAATTGAACATCATTCGCATCATAGAACATGATTAACTTGGATAACCCAAGATGACCTGCAATTCTACCAACTCCCTGAGAAATCTCTTCTTGTATACCACCATCCGAAATGTAAACATAAGTGTAGTGAGAAACTTGACTTCCAAATCTTGTTGAAAGAAAAGCTTCAGCTATAGCAGCTCCTGCACCAAAAGCATGTCCTAAGCCAAGTGGCCCTGATGTATTTTCTATTCCTCTTTTTTGATCAACTTCTGGATGCCCTGGAGTTACAGATTTCCATTGTCTGAAATTTTTTATATCCTCCATTTCCATAGCACCTATCAAAACAAGTTGACTATATAACATTGCTGACATATGACCAGGATCAAGAAAGAATCTATCTCTAAATGGCCATGTATGATCGTCTGGATCAAAGTTTAAAAATTCACTATAGAGAATATGTATAAAATCAGCTCCTCCCATTGCACCTCCTGGGTGTCCTGATGCTGCTTTTTCAACCATTGCTGCTGAAAGAATTCTGATATTATCTGCTGCCAGTTTAGTTATAGTACTCACTTCGTTGATTTTGATATACCGCAAAAATAAGCCCTTATTTCAAATAGAAAATTTATTTATATGAAAAATTTAAATATGTTGGACTTTTAATTGTAAAATGTAAACCATTTCGCATTTAAATACTAGAATAAAAGTGCAAGTTTTTCTAGCAACATTTTATTATATCATTACCTTTGCACAAATTTTATAATTATGTCAGCATTAGAAAAAATCAATCCACAAGAAATGGTGGATATAATAGGAAAAGCTTCTTACGATAAAGATATTGAAGCAATCATTACAACAACCAAAGGTGAAATTAAAGTTGATCTTTACGCTACTAAAACACCTATAACAGTTTCGAATTTTGAAACTCTTGCAAAGAAAGGATATTACGATGATCTTACTTTTCACAGAGTAATTGAAGAATTCATGATCCAAGGAGGTTGCCCTTTTGGAACTGGTACAGGAAGTCCAGGATATCAATTTCAAGATGAGTTTCATCCTGATCTGAAACATGATGAAATGGGTATACTTTCGATGGCTAACTCAGGTCCTTCATCGAATGGTAGTCAGTTTTTTATAACCCATGTTCCTACACCGTGGTTGGATGGAAATCATACTGTTTTCGGTCAAGTTAAATCTGAATTAGATCAAGATGTTGTAAATAGCATCGAAAAAGGAGATAAGATCATTAAGATTGAAATTATTGACTAATATCAATTTTGAATAAGACATAAAATGGGAGAGAACAGGGTATTCTCTCCCTTTTTATTGGGATTGAATCCCAATCTATACCATTGTTATTGTTATTAAGAGCGACAATCTTTTGTTTATGTTGTCTTCTTATTCAATAATTTCAAATGCTATCGTTGAAACTCGTTTTGCCCCATCTTCACTTTCAAGTACCATTTCTTTTCCTGTTTTTGTATTGAAAACCTGTTCAAGGTTTTTTACGTGCCCAATAGGCACTTTGTTTTTTTCAGCTTGAGAGAATAATTCTTCGCTTGAAATTTCTTGAATGTACTTCCCCAATTCAGCAACTAGCTGTTTTCGGTTTTTAACACGATCTGCATTGCTTTTGTAATCGTCGTTATCTTTAATGTCATCAGCATTTATAATTGTACATAAATTTTGAAATTGCTTGTCTGATCCTATTGATAAAACAATTTCTTGGCCATCTTTTGTATTGAATAAATCACCATAAGGAGCAATATTTGGATGTTGGGTTCCTATAGGTTGTGGGACATGGTTGACCATGAGGTAATTCGTTGCTTGATTAGCCAAAGAAGCAATAGCGCTTTTGTCAAGACTACATTCTATTTTCATGCCTTTGCCGCTTTTGATTCGCTTCAACATAGCAATTAAAATTCCTTCTTTTAATTGATGTGCGGCTAAGACATCAATCAATGCAACTGGCATTCGTGCTTTTTGATTTTCACTAATTCCACACATACTCAAGAATCCACTTTCTGCTTGTAGAACTACATCGTAAGCAGCTCGACTAGGATTGTTAGCAAAACCTGTTAATTGTGCGTAAATTAATTGTGGGTTTTTAGCAGAAAACGTATCGTAATCAACCTTGAATTTCGAAGCAGTTTTATTATTGAAATTGCTAATAACTATATCAGCATCTAGGATTTCTTTTATTAATTTACCATAATCTTCCCCAGACTTTAAGTCCCAAAAAACATTGGTTTTTTTATAGTTGATGGCATGAAAGTATGCTGCGGTTTTACTCCTGTCTTCTTTGGAAATATGCCAGTTCCGAGTGACATCTCCGCCAGTTGTTTTATTTTCAACTTTGAGTACAGTTGCGCCAAGTTCAGCAAAAAACATACCTACGGCAGGTCCTGCAAGCACAGAAGCTAATTCCACGATTTTTAAATTCTCAAATACCTTGTCCACTTTTTTATGTAAGTATACAATCTTTCTAAGAATAATAATAAAGGGATTTGGGCTTTAAGCCCAAAAAAATAATAGAATAAAACTGAATTTCTTAAATAAACTAGGCAGTTTCAAAGTCTAATTCTCCACCTCCTGGCCCTAGATATTTAGCACTACCAAATGCTAAAATAGGATAGAAAACAATACCTAATAATATTAATCCTACAGTAAAGCCAGCTTCTTTGCCAAATGATAAGGCCAATTGGTGTACTATCATTATCATGATAACAATATTTACTAAAGGTATAAACAGAAGTACGATCCACCAAGTAGGTTTACCAACTATTTCAAGTAATATAATAATATTGTAAATAGGTATAATTGCTGCCCAGCCTGGCTTTCCAGCTTTCACGAAAATTTTCCATTGAACAATTATCATAAAAACAATTATTGCTAAAAAGAAAAGTCCGAAACTTCCTATTGCTGCTAAATTTAAAGCATTTGGTTCCATAAGTTTAGTTTTTTGTTGATTTAAATTTAATTACATTCTATTACATTACAAAATTTTTAATTTATAATTTGAGGATTGATAAAGTAATTCAATTTATTTATTAAAAACATGCAATTAGCTTATCTAGAATCATAGAATTAGATTTACTTTACTTCTTAAAGCATATAATAATGAGAATATTAATAACCTTTATTTTTTTCTTTTCTTTTCTGACTTCTTATTCGCAAATAGAAAAACGTCCATTTGATTACAAGGATGTATTCGATTTAAAATACGCAAGTAATCCGAAAATATCACCTGATGGTAAAGAGATTATTTATACGAAAAATAGTTTTGATATTATGAAAGACCGTAAAGTTGGAGAGCTTTGGGTAATCAATTCAGATGGTACTGGTAATAGAAAATTAACGAATTTATCACATGGTGAATCACAAGCAGCATGGTCTCACGATGGAACTAGAATAGCTTTTTCAAGTAGAACCGATGAAGGGTCAGAAATACACATTCTTTGGAAAGAGAGTGGTGTGATTGCGACAATTTCTCAGCTTGAAGCTTCACCATCAGGACTTATGTGGTCACCTGATGATGAATATATAGCATTCAAAATGTTTGTTTCTGGTAAAGCACCATCATTGGATTTGCCTAAAATATCAGCGCCAAAAGGTTCTGAATGGGCAAAGAAGCCAAGATTAACAACTCGCTTGAATCACGAAGCAGATGGAAGAGGTTATTTAAAAGATGGTTTTATGCACATTTTTATAATCCCTGCGGAAGGTGGAAAAGTAAGACAATGTACTTCGGGAAATTTTAATCATGGAGGAGGAATGTCTTGGTTGAAAGACAATAAGCACATTGTTTTTTCAGCAAACAGAGAAGATGATCGTGAATATCAATTTCGCAACTCTAATATTTACAAAGTAAATGTTGAAAGCTTAGAAGTAGCACAATTATCCGCTAATTTTGGACCCGAGTCCAGTCCTAAAGTTTCTCCTAATGGAAAATTTATAGCATATACTGGATTCGATGATAATATCCGCACATATCAAATAACTAATCTTTATGTCATGAATATTGATGGCAGTTCGAAAACATCTTGGACAGCTAAGTTAGATAGAAGTGTAAAATCGTTTCAGTGGAAGGAAAATAGTAAAGGCATTGTTTTTAGCTATGATGATTTTGGTGTGACAAAAATAGCTTCTATAAGCAATGGAGGTATGATGAAACAACTTGCTGAGAATATGGGAGGGACTACGGTAGGAAGGCCTTACGCTAGTGGTCAATTGGACTTAAGTCCAAAAGGTCAGCTAGTTTTTACTATAACAAATCCATATCACTTAGGAGATATTGCGATTTTAAATAAACAAGGTAAACTCCAAAGGCTTACAAATCTCAATAAAGAACTAGATAAGGTTATAGAGTGGGGTAAAGTAGAAGATATTCGTTATAAATCATCTGTGGATGGAAGGGAAATTCAAGGATGGGTAATTTATCCGCCCGATTATGAAAAAGGAAAGCCAAGTCCGTTGTTAGTAGAAAATCATGGAGGACCTATACTGAATTATGGTGAAAGATTTTCTGCTGAATTACAATTATATGCGTCTAAAGGATACGTAGTTTTTTATCCGAACCCAAGAGGAAGTACCAGTTATGGTGAAGAGTTTGGAGATCTATTATATAATAATTATCCAGGAGATGACTATCAAGATGTGATGGATGGGGTAGACGAATTGATTAAACGAGGCATTACGTCAGAAAATCAATTATATGTAACAGGTGGAAGTGCAGGAGGAATTATGACTGCTTGGATTATAGGCAAGAATGATAGATTCCAAGCAGCAGTGGTACATAAACCTGTGATGAACTGGATAAGTAAGACGCTAGTGGCTGATAATTATTACGGATATGCAAATTATAGGTATCCAAATCAACCATGGGAGAATTTTGAAACATACTGGAAATTTTCTCCTATTTCATTAGTTGGGAATGTTGAAACACCCACAATGGTTATGGTAGGAATGAATGATTTAAGAACGCCACCTAGTGAAGCAAAACAATTGTATCACGCACTAAAATTGCGAAAAATTGAGACGATGCTAGTAGAAATACCAGGAGCTTCTCATGGAATTGCATCACGGCCAAGTAACTTAATTAATAAGGTGGCATATACGATTTCATGGTGTGATAAATACAGAAAGTAAATAAAAATATGTGGTCTTTGAAAATTGCTTAGTCATATATGTATACATACTAATTTTAACATTTTATATATTAAAGGAACTTTTCTATTTAAATTGTTATTTTTGATATGGTTACACATGTGAAAAAATTTATTAACTCATTTTCAAATATTTTTTATGACTACTTTACTTGACAGTGCTAAGTCAATGCTAACGGATGCTGTAATCAGCAAAGCATCTTCATTAATAGGACTAGATGCATCTAGTGCTACTTCTTCAATTGGAAAATTCTTACCTGCAATAATAGGTGGATTAATTTCTAAAGGAAATACAGAATCAGGAGCTCAAGGTTTATTAGATATCTTCAAAAACAAAGGTCTTTCTGACTTAGGTATGGATGATCTTATGGACGTTTTAGGAAGCCCTGAAAAAGGAAAATCAATGTTGGAATCAGGTGGTGATTTACTTGGTACAATATTCGGAAATAAACAAGATGGAATTCTTGAAAAGTTAGTTGGAATGACTGGTATTAAAAAAGCTGGTGGTTCTATGTTAATGAAGTTTTTGGCACCTATCGTAATGAGAAAACTTGCAGGTATGGTATTCAAAAATGGATGGGGAGCTAAAAAATTAAGCTCATATATGACTGATCAAAAATCAAGTATTTCTGGAATGATTCCAGGAATGTCAGGATTATTAGGTTTTGCAGGAAACGCAGCTTCAAAAGCTGGGTCTACTGCAACTGCGGCAGCTTCAGCAGCAACTTCAGCTGTTACAGGAGGAGATGACAACGGCGGAGGCGGTTGGTGGAAATGGTTGTTACCTTTATTGTTAATAGGAGCAATAATTTTCGGTTTATCTAAGAGCGGAATGTTCGGTGAAGATAAAACAGCAGACACAGAGATGGATGGTGATGCTGAAACAACAGAAATGACAACTGGTAATGATGGAATGGCAACATCTTCAACAACTACGACAACATCAACTGATGCAACTATGTCTACTGGAATGGATACAAAATCTACTACAGTTACTGCACCAGCAGGTGGATACGATCTTTCTAAAGCTATCTTAAGTGATAATGGAGATTTCGTTGATGCTGATGGAAATGTAATTTTATCAGGAGCAAACTATGCTTTGGATGCTGATGGAAATATTATCGGTGAGAATGGAAATGTTTTAGTTGAAGCAGCTAACGTACCAGCTGGTTTACTATCTAGAATTAAAGCATTTTTAGGAAAATATAGCGGAAAGAAATTAATGTTGAATGATGCAGGAGATTTAGTTGACGGTTCAGGAAATATTATTTCTAAAGCTGGAGAATTCGAAGTAAAGAATGGTTTCTTTTATGATAAAGATGGAAATAAACTAGGTAGAGCTTGGGCTAAGTTTGTAAATATGCTTAAAAATGCAGCAGGTAAAGTTTCTGATGCAGCAGGTGCAGCAGCAGGAGCAGTTGGTGATGCAGCAGCTAAGACAAAAGATGCAATGACTAACCTATTTAGTGGAATGATTTCTAAAACAGAAGGAGCTTCAACGTCTTATGCGCTTAATAATATCGAATTTAATGAAGAAGGTAATAGAATTACTAACTTCAGCAAAAACGAAATTGAAGGTTTAGCAGCAGCACTTAAAGCTAATCCTACAGGAAAAGTAGTAGTAAATGGTTACACTAACGATGGTGGTGGAGACATGAAAAACAAAACTCTTTCTAAGAAAAGAGCTAACGTTGTTCACGATATGCTAGTAACTTTAGGTGTTAAAGCTAGTCAGATTTCTTTCAAAGGAATGGGAACCGGTGATAACAGAATTGAAGTTACCTCAAAATAATAGTATTGAAATACTAAAATAGACGAAATGAAGCGTCTTCAGTTCATTCTGAAGACGCTTTTTTATTCTAATATTTTTTTAAAATTATATTATACCTTATCTGCTCTAATTTGTTGATCATCCAAAATATATTCAACTCTTTCGAATATCGTTCACTTACATATGCATCGCAATTCTAAAAAAGAAGGATTTTTCATACAGATTATGCTTGCTATAACACACCTACGTTTTCTGTATCAAAATGTAAAAGATAGCCTATGAAACTAAACAGACAAATTAAAATAGAAATGGTATCATTCAGTAAATATATCGTACAAATTCAACTCAGTTTCTGTCATATAATGAATAGATGCTGAAGGTGCTGCATTAATAGTGAAAAAGTAAAAGTCTTTTGCTTCTTGCTTTGTAAAACCAATATTTTGGTAGTATTCTAAATATATTACATGCTCTTCATCTTCTTCTGGAAAATCAGTTGCCTCACTTACACCATTACTCCAAGCATGAACTCCTACCATATTATTTGAAGATCTTGTTCTTTCTATTCCTGCAAGGAATAAATCTACTCCTCCCGACGCAATAATAGCATCATCTAATAAATGAGTTGACATGCCATTTTCATGAATCATTAAAGAAATTTCTAAATTAATATCATCGTCATTCGATCCAGGAATTTCTACAATATTTATAGTCTCAATATCAGGATAATCTTCCAATAGATTTTCAAAGTTATCTATTGAACCGCTATCTATGACTCCATCTATTTCAATTGTTGTATCGTCAATTACTGAAAAAACACCATATGCCGAAACAACTATATTGTCTCTACAAGCAGTTAAGAAAAAGATAGAGATAAAAAAGAAAATAACTGGATAAGATGTTCTTGTGCTATTCATCATTTGTCTTGTTTATATTGTAAATGGATTATATTAAAGAAGCGTAAAATTAATCAATTCGTGTTTAAGCGTTCAGTAATCGATAATTGCAAGAAGATAAAGTAGATTTTACAGCATAAAGAGCGCATTAAAAATTCATCAATTTTCATAGATAAACGGAATTGAATATGCTATCGTATCAATTTTATTATCATCTCCAATTGCTTTATTTAATTTTTCAACGGTTAAGTAATGACGCCCTCTTTGCAAAGAATCCAATGAAAAAAAACAAAGTAGTCCACTAGTTTTGTTGAACTTGTGTACATAAAAATCACAAGCTATTTTTTCATGCTGGATTATCATATCATCTATTTTAATGGAAATATTAGATTTTAGAATATCCTTTACATTAGCAATATTATTCTCTTTGACATATGCTTTAGAGTTTATGGAAGGCATTCTTAGGCCTTTAGAATTAAAAGGTATTAATTCACTATTCTTTTCAATTACTAAATCATCATCATAAGAAAAAATTCGAACAAAAACCTCCATAATTTCTGAATCAATTCTTTTTGATGGTATTGTGAATAGTGGGATATAATTATTTGTGCTTAAATTTTCTAATTCATCATTATAAAAACGTCGATCATATTTATATTTAATACCGATACTACTGACATCTGTCAATGAACTCGAATGTGGAAAAAAACTTGTGTTTTGAAGTTTTAAATTATAAACTAATGTAATGACTACAAAGTATGGCACAATTAGCAAAAACAACCTTTTTGTGAATTTAGTATCTATAAAATTAAGATGTATTGGACGCCATATAAACGAAAGAGTTATGAAGGATTTGTATCTAAAAATATAATAATAAATAAACGAAAACCAACGAGCTTTTATCTTCTTAAATATTCCGAAAAGTAGGAAATCAATTCCAACCAATAAGCCCATTAAAATATGAATATTCGCTAAAATTTTGGATAGGATTCCTAAGCCAAATTTATTATCTAGTAATCCTATTAATGATAATTCTAAGAACCATATGAATATAGAAATAAAGATAAAGATCAATAAGAATGTAAAAGAAAACAATGAACTAGATAATTTCTCTAAACGCTCTATATAACTATCAAAGTGTCCTACTTTTCTTTTATAGAATTTTGTGAAACGAGAGGAAAAATTTAATTTTTCATATTCTATATCTCCTGAAACATAACGCAACCCAATTACTCCTATCCATAAACCTCTTATAATTACATGGAAAATAAGATTTAATAAGAATATGATAATTCCATTTATTAAAATTCCTAGAACTGTGGTTTTGAAAATAAAATTGAAGCTATTTACTCCATTGCTAATGTCAATTTGTACACTGGTTAAATATTGAAATGCTTCTATTAATCCGAAAATTGCTAATCCTGAAATAATAAGCTCTAATTGCCAACTTTCTAGCTGAATTTTCTCAAGCCACTTTATATATTCTGAATTACTTTTATGTTTTTCTGACATCTGAATTGAAAACTATTTTGGTTATTCTTGAAGTAATGATTTTATGAAAGTAATTCTTACAGACATTTTTTTGTATTCTATTTCGTAGACTAATTTAACAAATTAACTTTTGTTATTTTTACTTTAATTAATTTATGAACTATGCCAGTTTATGTAAATACCTTATTTTCACTAAACATTCAATGAA
Organism: uncultured Saprospiraceae bacterium; assembly: GCA_964566605.1. Lineage (GTDB taxonomy): Bacteria > Bacteroidota > Bacteroidia > Chitinophagales > Saprospiraceae > JAHDFB01. The sequence continues at coordinate 20,405 of CAZMKA010000018.1, forward strand.
TTACAAATTACAAAATATTCTGATGAAGTATTATTTCTTCCCAAGAATAATTGTATAAAATAAGCTTTTGCAAAAGCATATTAGTAAAATTGTCTTGCGAGCAAATAAAAACACTAAACAGTTTATTTGTTGACACGTTTACAGGTATAGAAGAGTTATTACTAAATTGGTTTAAAGTGTTAAAAAAGTACTATTTTGTATTTTGAAATTTTAAAAATAAAATAACATGTATAAATTGTCTGTATTTTTATTAATGTTAGCTTTCATTAGCTGCGGAGGAAATAACGGTAATGGTAACGGAGATGGAGATCCCACTGCCAACCTCGTCATTCAAGATGTATCAAGCTTTGAAACTGAAGAGAATAATTTTTTCACTTTTGAGGTGATTTTGAGCGAAACATCTGATCAACAAGTAACTGTTGATTTTGAGACAGATGCTGATACAGCTGAAGAAGATGATGATTTTATTGCAACAAGTGGTCAGTTAACTTTTTCTCCTGGTACAACCTTACAGACTATTGAAGTTGAAGTGATCGGTGATGAAGGCCAAGAAATTGATGAACAGTTTTTCGTGATTTTATCGAATGCAGTAAATGCAAATATTGTTAAGTCTAAAGGAACTGCAACAATTCGTAATGAAGATACAACTTTTGAGATACCTGAAGATGGTTATGCTACGCCTGAATCTTATGGTGGTTATACCTTAGTATGGCAAGATGAGTTCAATGAATCATTCATTAATACTGATGACTGGACACATGAAATAGGTAACTCTGGTTGGGGTAATCAAGAATCTCAATACTACACTAATAGTTCAAAGAATAGTTATATATCAGACGGAAACCTAGTAATAGAAGCTATTGAAGAGAATTTTGAAGGTGCACCTTACACTTCTGCAAGAATGATAACAAAGGACAAGCAAGAATTTACTTTCGGACGTATTGATATAAGAGCTATTCTACCTGAAGGGCAGGGGATATGGCCGGCGCTATGGATGTTAGGAGATAATATTGATATCGTAGGATGGCCTCACTGTGGGGAAATTGATATTATGGAAATGATAGGACACGAGCCAAGTACAGTTCACGGTACTGCACACTGGGGGCCTCAAGGTAACTCATGGAGTTTCAATAATGGGAATGATTATAAGCTATCAGGTGAAAAGTTTATAGATGAATATCATGTTTTTTCTATCCTATGGGAACTTGATAAAATCACTTATTTTGTTGATGATGTGGAATACTTTACATTAACAAAGCAGATGGTCAATGGTGATTATCCTTTCAATGCTCCTTTCTTCTTTATTTTCAATGTGGCAGTAGGTGGAACATGGCCGGGATATCCTGACGAAACAACACAGTTTCCTCAAAGAATGGTGGTTGATTACGTAAGAGTGTTTGAACGAAACTAATATTATTTAAACTTAAAGATGTCTCATCTATTTTTTTGAGATTGAAGTGATTAAGCAAAATGAAACGAATGAATTTCACGTCTATGATTAAAGACTTGATTCCATTTTGCTAGCGTTTATGAGATTTTCTTTAAAAGATATAATTATCTTTAATGATGACTTTTAGACTTACAATGTTATTAGTATGTTTTTCTTTTTGGGCTCAAGCCCAAAGTTTACTCTCGACTCAAGGAAAAAATATTGTAAACGAAGAAGGAGAACAAACTCTTCTTCGGGGAATGGGACTCGGTGGATGGATGGTCCAAGAAGGTTATATGATGCAAACTGCAAGTTTTGCAAACCCGCAACACCAAATCAAAGAAGTTATTAAAGATGTCGTCGGAGAATCTGTAATGGAAGAGTTCTATGACAAATGGCTAGAGAACCATGTTACCAAAGAAGACATTGATTCATTAAAGTCTTGGGGTTTTAACTCTGTGAGACTACCTATGCATTATAATCTTTATACATTACCAATTGAAGACGAGCCTATTGCAGGTGAAAATACCTGGTTGGATAAAGGTTTTGAGATTACAGACAACCTTATTTCTTGGTGTGCCCAAAACGAAATGTATGTAGTACTGGATATGCATGCAACGCCTGGGGGACAAGGATATGATGAAGGTATTTCCGACTATGATCCATCTAAACCATCCTTATGGGAAAGTCCAGCGAATCAAGAAAAATTAGCTTCTTTATGGAAACAACTAGCAGAAAGATATAAGGATTAAAAATGGGTCGCAGGATACGATTTAATTAATGAACCCAATTGGGATTTACCAGGTGGAACCTTATTGCGTTCCGTTTATGAAAGAGTTACTGATAGCATCAGAACAGTTGATCAAGATCACATACTATTTATAGAAGGTAATTGGTTCGCGAATGATTTCACAGGATTAACTCCGCCATGGGATGATGAAATCGTATATAGTCCACACAAATATTGGAGTATCAATGATCAAGCCTCTATTCAATGGGTTTTGGATTTAAGAGAAACCTATGATGTTCCTTTGTATTTAGGAGAGAGTGGAGAAAATTCGAATCAATGGTTTCGAGATGCGATACACTTATTCGAGACGAATAACATGGGATGGGCTTGGTGGCCAATGAAAAAAGTTGATGCAATTGCAGGACCTTTATCAGCTACAAAAACTCAAGCTTATCAAGATTTACTAGATTATTGGTCTGGTTCAGCCCCAAAGCCTTCAGCTGCTGTAGCTGAAAATACATTAATGGAATTAGCTGAAAATTTCAAAATGATTAATTGTACATTCGAGCCAGGTGTCATTGATGCCATGTTCCGCCAAGTGCAAACAGACGAAACTAAACCTTACAAAGAACATAATTTGCCAGGAACAATTCATCCTGCTCATTATGATTTCGGTATGAATAACTTCGCTTATTTTGATAAAGACGCCGCAACCTATCAAGTAAGCACAGGGCAATATACGGCTTGGAATAATGGATGGACTTTTAGGAATGACGGTGTTGATATGGAACCTAGCATGGATTCTGACAACGATTTAGGTATTAATGTAGGTTGGCTTGATAAAGGTGATTGGATGAAATACACATTAAATAATGTAGAAGAGGGGAGATACAACATTAGAATAAGAACCGCGGGTGGTCAAACAGGCGGAAGATTTCATTTTGAAACCGATGGAGCAGTGATTGCTGAATCTCCAGCTGTCAACTTTTCAGGAGGATATCAAAACTGGCAAACAACCATTATTACGAATGTTCCTATCTATGAAGATACTGATCATATTGTATTTTATACTAATAATCCAGGATTCAATTTAGGTCAGTTCGAGTTTGAAAATGAGGGTGAAATTGCTGATATACCTATGACGTTTATGGCAGGATCAGTAGATGAGGAAACGGTAGTTTCTATTAACATGAATAAGTACTTAAATAAAGATGATGCTTCACTGAATGCTTCGGATTTTACAGTTTCTATAAATGGAAATAATGTCACTCCAGTTGATGCGAGTTTCAATCCCAATAAGAATCGATTCATTGATTTAGTTATTGATACAGAAATGGTGTTTTCTGATATTATCAGAGTGAGTTATTCGGGAAATTCAATAGAGTCTATAGAAGGAAATACTCTCGAGACTTTTACAAATGAACTCGTTCAAAATAATTTAACAAGCTTTTTCATTATTCCTTCCAGAATTCAAGCAGAAGATTATTTTAATCATGAAGGAATTCAACTGGAATCAACAACTGATACAGGTGGGGGACAAAATATAGGTTACTTAGATATAGGAGATTATTGTGATTACGATGTGTTTGTTTCACAGACAGGAAGTTATAAAGTCACATACAGAAATGCTTCAGAATGGGGTTCAGGAGCAATCAGAATGAGTATGATTGATGAAAATGGCCAAGAAATAGTGGTCGATGAAGCAAGTTTTAGTCCTACTGGAGGATGGCAAACATGGGTTTCTACAGAGTCCAACACATCTTTACAAAGTGGAAGATATACAATGAGATTAACCATAACAGAGCCTTTATTCAACTTAAATTGGATAGAGTTTGATTTGCTAACTTCGACTAAAAATGAAATACTATCCTTCGAAATATTTCCTAATCCAGTTGGTGAATCTTTAATTTTGGGCTCGAGCCCAAAAAACTTCCAAAGTGCATCTATTATTGATGTTTCAGGTAAATTACATGTCTATGCTACGCAAGTGGAGAATACTATAGATGTTAATGCACTGAATCCTGGATATTATATTCTTCGATTGAAAGACGATAAGGGAAGAGTTTATGTTTCAACGTTTATCAAGTCTTAATAACTCCAAATAAAGGAGTCATGCTTTAAGGTTCATATCTACTGAATAAATCGAGTGTTTTTATGATGACTTAAATAAATCACTTAAGGCTTCGCGTATGGGGTGTTCACAATTTCTTTTGTAATCTCCTTCGAGGAATAAGGTGTTCAAAGTAATGAACTTTTTAAGGAAAGGGAAATTTGTTGCTTGTTCTCTCATATACCAGAAATAATGACTTCTTCTAAAGAATTTATTGTCTTCTCTTTCCAAGGTAAACTCTAGTAATTTTTGTTCTTTTTTAAAATATTCTGCTTTGCTTGTTTTCGATATGTCGGGATTTTCATTAAACCCCATAAACTGATTTTCGTGAATTCTGTATTTAATTAATTTTTCAGCGATAAAGCTGAACTTTGAAGGGTCTGCAGAACTAAAAAGATTTGCTAAGAATCTATCATGCAGCATATTGTTTTCATTGTAAATAAATGGAAAATAATGCTTTTTTAAAGCCGATTTTCTAAAGGCACAACAAGCGCCTGAGACTACATTTCTTTTAGCTAATACTTCGTCTGATTTATATTCGATTAAATTAATTTGGTCTTTTACCGAAACATTTAATTTATCAATGAAGGATTCATTTAAATCATTTCCATTTTCATCAATCAAGTGAGCATCAGAAAAAACGAAATTCATCCCTTTATTAAATTCAGCGTAAAATTCATCTACCTTATTTTCTACCCATATATCATCCTGATCGCATAAGAAGATATAATCACCAGTCGCCTTTTTAATCCCTTTTTCAAATGATCTGACAGGACCTATATTTTTGGGATTCTTTAATAATGTATACTTCTTGTTTTTAAAGATAGACTCTATAATGGAAATAGAATGATCGGTTGAACAATCATCAACAAAAATAAATTCATCTATCTTTCTACTTTGAGCCAGTAGGGAAAGCAGCTGATCTTGGAGAAATTGTTCCCCGTTGTATATGGCAATTATGACTGAAGATCTCATAGAATGAACTTGTGACGTAAAGGTAAAATATACGATGGTTTAATTTACTTTATCACATCAAAATAAACTTTACCAATTGATGTATAATACAGATTATACTTTATAATTGCTGGTAAAATTCAGAAATTATCCAAAGAGAGCCTAGGAGAAATGTTATTATTCTATTCTTTTGGGCTCGAGCCCAAAAAGCATTTATAATGTTAGCAAAAAAAACGTCTCTATTAAAGAATAATTTACATAGTAAAAAAGAGGAATCTCAACGTACATGAATAGAATCTTCGTATTATGTGCTTAATTGGAAAGCTGAAGAGGGCAGCATGTTCGTTTTAACTTTTAGTAAGTTTTATGGAGTTTTAAGTCCTATTGTTGTAGATTTGTTGAATGAAATTATCTGAATTACAAGCAGTTCTCAAAGAACAAGATTCTATAACTTTTATGTTACCGAATGGTACTAAAGTTGCATCGCATTTTCATGTTACTGAAGTGGGTTTAGTAACAAAGCATTTCATTGATTGCGGTGGAGTAGAGCGGATTGAGAAAAAGATTAGTCTGCAGTTGTGGGAAGCAGATGATTTTGATCACAGATTACAGGCTGAGAAGCTAATATCGATTATTGAATTATCAAAAGAAAAACTTGGATTAGGAGATCTTGATGTAGAAGTCGAATATCAGGGAGAAACGATAGGTAGGTATGGTTTGTCATATCAAGCAAGTGCCTTTCATTTAGTATCTACGAATACAGCTTGTTTAGCCCAAGATGCTTGTGGTGTTGAGCCCAAAGTTGCGTTTGACTTATCAGATATGTCTGCTAAAACGAATTGTACACCAGGAGGTGGATGTTGTTAAACATTCGGCTTATTAACTATGAGACTTTATAGATTACGTTCTTATTTCTTCTTGAATCGGAATGAATATCCTAGAGATACGGTATAGATTACACCATTCCCGTATAAGAAATCAAATTCTTGTTCAATTCGATCTCCACCACCTTCAAATATATTCAAAACTGGGTTCAATACCCAAGCATAACCCACGGAAGCATCAAGAACAAAGCCTTTTTTTCTGAAAAATTCATAGCCCATAGAAAGTCGCAAGTGATTTACATTATTGACTGAATAAATCATTGACTGTTGAGTTACAGTACCATCAGCATCAATAAATGTTGCATTTGAATTAATTCTATTGGATGCAGACATGCTCTTTGAAACGCCTAACCCAAAGTAAGGTGTATGATTTTTTGTATTTAATAAATATCTTGATTGAACTCCGTACTTGAAGCCTTTGAACCCATAACCAACACCAAAATCGAATGCGAGATGGGCGCTAGTATAGATAGAAGTGATAAAACCTGCACCTGCAATTGCATTCCATCCACCATCTACCTTGATGGCTATCGGTCTTATATATTCAATGTTTTTGTCTTTTACTATTTTCCTTTTTTTCAATTCCTTTTTAATGACTTTTCCTTTTCTAGACTCAGTATTTTGAGCGAAAACAAGAAAAGGAAGACCTAAAAAGCAAAGAAGAAAAAATAAGTTTTTCATGATAAAGTATTTTTAAAAGGCGTAACCAATATTTAAGGAAAATATAATTCCATTACCCCAAATTAAGTTCGTTCCTATTTCAAAAGCTTCATTTGGTTCAGAGATAAAAGTAATGGGATCGTTAGCTGCAATAGTATATCCAGTTGCTAAACCAATCACAAAACCACCGTCAGACATATATTCGAATCCTACAGCTGGTTGGATATAGAGTACTCTATTGATATCATAAACGTATGTCTCTAATGTAGTAAGTCCATTATCATCTATTACTTCTAGGGTTGTAGATACATTCTCTTCATTTAGAAACCTACCAGAAATACCTAGACCAAGAAAAGGGGCAAAATTTTTAGTTGACAACATGTATTTTCCTCTTCCACCTACTTTGAATCCTTTTAATCCTGTTCCAAAGCCCAGATCTACACCAATTCTAGGATTTACATAATAAGTAGTCATTATTCCATTTGCTCCTACAGTATTCCAGCCACCATCAGCAGTAATTGCTATTTGCCTATCAGCTCTTATTTCTGTTTTCTTTCCTTTTTTACCTCTTTTTTTCTTCTTTTTGTCATCTTCGAAACCATTAGCTAGCATAAGGAGTGGACATAATAGTAACAATAGTATTGTTGTAATCTTGTTCATGTAATTTTAGTTGAAAGTTTTAGACTTTTTTTGTAACGCTTTAATAGCTTATAAATATATTTAATATTAATGAGATTTGGAAAAATGTAGAATAACTTATTGTCAAAATTAACACTCAAGGTTGATTTTTCCGTTATTTTCAATCTATGGATATATTAAGTGACATTGGCTTGCATAGAACATTAGATATTTATGTCATTTGATGATATATGTCTTTAAACAAAAAAAGCCGAATCTCACTACTGTGAAATTCGACTAAATTAATTGACATAAAATATATCTTATTGTGGAGCTGCAGAGATTCGAACTCTGGTCCAGAGAAAGCAACGGAGAGCTTTCTACATGCTTAGCTTTTACTTTTAATTTTCATCATCAAGCTTGGTGTAAAAGCCACCGGCTATCAGCTTATTTCCTTAATTTCGGGTAGGAGTCGGAACATCCTCTTTCCCTAGTCCGAAGTTGTTTGATGGGTGGCACCTCTGTGTATCAGACGTCAAGTGGGCGGCCCAAAAAGCTTTCTAATCCTAGATTAGGCAGCTAGTGCGAAGTTTCTTTCGCCAATTATAGTTTGATTATCATTTTTAAGGAGTAAATAATCTTTCCCCTGCATGCTTACTAACCGAGTATCATTCCTGTCGATACCGTTCAGCCCCATTATTTCAAAAAACATCTTCTTATGTTATTAAGATACCACAAATATCACTTTTGTCCACCATTAGCCAAGTTTTTTACAACTTTAATAACAAAAAAATCAATAATCACTGTTGATTACCTTTCTTTTAACTTTTTTAAGACTCTTTAAGTTCCTTACTTTTCTACAAAATGATAATTCAATCTATCGCAACATGGGGAAATCCAATCCATTTTATTATCACTAAGCGTAACGAACTTTTCAGGATCTAATTCTATCGCTAAATCGTCGATTGTTGTTGCAGTTAGATTAAAATAATAGTATGCTTCATTATTGATAGTCTCTATATCAATTTCACCGCTAGCTACTGACTCACCTTCCTCATCTAATAAATCGAAAGTATCTTCATCAATTACAACCTCATTCCATGCAGTATTTATGCCTCCACCTGAAAACGTTCCACTAGTACTTTCGAGAATCCACGTGCCGTTAATTCCTGTTATTAATTCCTTAGTGCAAGAGCTAAAAAATAAAATGGAAGATGTGATTAATAACATTAAATATTTCATAAGCTTGATTTTTTAAGTTCACAAGATAATACCAATTCTATTTTAAGATTTCACTTTAGTTTAATAATTATAAAATCAAATACAAAACAGAAAACGCAAGGATAGCCTAAGCTATTGTGAGTATTTCTAACGAAGTAATTGCTTTTTAAATCTTGAAAATAGGTGAAATTCTAAAGCAGAAATGGCATAACTCTTTAATATTTAAACGTATCGTTGTTAATAATGGTTGGTTATATTCATTAAATTAGTTTAAAATATAACTTATTTGATTGTCGGTTATCGCTTGTAAAATTAAGGAACCATCTTCCAGCTTTATTGATTTTACATTATCAGTTTCTAAATTAAAATCTAATTCTAAGTTTTTAAAGTCAATAGTAAATTCATAGCAATTCTGTATGATTAAATTTTTACAAATTTCAATATTCCCACGCGCAACTTCTTCTTCATCGCCATTTTCGTCAAAAGTAAATAGTTGGAATGTTCGTTCATTATTTATTATTAAATCACTCCAATTCAGACTAGTAGTTATATCGCCTTGTACACCTTGAGCACTAGAGATACTCCAGCTTCCCTTTACTTCATCAATGATATCAGTTTCTTGGTTACAAGAAGTGAATATGACAGCCAATAATAAAATATTGATATATGTTTTCATATTACTTGTTTTCGGAAAAACGGAGTTGTATTGATATGTGTAGTAAGAATATCGTATTTTTAAGAAAATTTAACTTGTATTATGATTTTTTTAATAAATAGATTTATTTGGGTAACTACATTGATTTGTTTTTTTCCTTTTTTGGGTTTAACCCAAAATAGTAACCAGGAAATTAAAGCGCTTGTGCTTCAACTTTTCGATGGAATGAGGCAAAGTGATACCACTATGATGAGTAGTTGTTTTCATGAAAATTGTATGATGTTTACAACCTTATCAAAAGGAGATAAATCTCGGTTGATTTCGGAAGATGTAAAAGGTTTTATTGCTTCAGTAGGTAAAGAGCATGACGAAGTTTATGACGAAAGGTTAGGGGAGTATACTTTGAATGTAGATGATGTGCTTGCCTCCATGGAAGTGAAGTATTATTTCTTTCTCGATGACAAGTTTAGTCATTGTGGTACTAACTTTTTTACATTTTTTAAAGACAATGGTGCTTGGAAAATTATTTCAATCGCAGATACACGCAGTCGAGAAAATTGTGATTTACCTGAAACAACATGGTAAAACTAAAGTATATACTGAGCATTTGTTTTGTTTTTATAGGAGTTCAACTTTCTGCTCAACAGAGTAAATCTCGCACAGATATAAAGAAAATTGAATTGCAATTCAAGGGTAAATGGAAGAAGGCGAGAAAGATTATTGTAAAAACTGAGTTTCCTGTTTCTATAGATACTTTTTGGCATAAAGAATTGTTGGTAAGTAATACTGAAAAGGTAGTCAAGCCACTGACTAATTTGAATGTGCAGAAAGCACCTAACTCTCCATATTTTTTAGAAGACTCCTTATATATATTGAAACCATTATCTTTTGGGTTTATCCCATTGGGTGGGAAACACTACATTTTTATTGAAGAAATAAATCAAGACTCTTTTTTTATCCAAACAAGAGAGTATAATGTAATTGCTAAGATTTGGGATCATAAATTAAGTTGGCAACAAGTAGATAACATGACTGTAGAATACACAGATAGTGTCGAATTATATGCAGGGTGGATGACACCACTTTTTGCTTGGTATCTTAAAATCTTTTATACACATCGCCATAAAAAGTGGTATGGAATTTTGGTAGACTAAGAAAATTATATCCACCAACTAATCTTGATTTGTTTTAGGTTATTGAAGACCAAGGGAATAAATATGAAAAAAGAATGATACCTGTTCATATGGCTAGAATATTGATAAGATTTTTACATGAGTACGGATTTGGAAATAATTAGCTAGATTTTTACGTTTTTTCTATCTATATTGTGATGTAAACCCAAAATAAAATGATCAAAAAATTCTTCAAAAAGTCTGATGGCGATAATAATCCCAAGCAACCATCGACTAAAGGACGTCCCAAAATAGTCATTAAAAAACGTACACCATCCTCTGAGCCTGTTCCTGCTGAAATAACTAATAGAAGATTTAATACGGCAGCTCCAGTTGAAACTGAACCTTCTGTTAAAAGAAACCCACCTCCTCCTCCCGTTGAAACAGCTCCTATACCAGAACCTCAACCCGAATCCGAAATTCAACATTCAGAAGAATTAATTTCAACTAATCAACTTGATGTAAATTCAATTGAAGAAATTGCCCCCCCCACAAGAGCTCAAGAAATTATTACAGTTGATCATACTGAAGTTAGAAAACTACAAGAAGAGCTTAATGAGTTAAAACTAGAGTTGCAGAATGAAAAGAGTATAAAAGAAGATTTATATCAAGAGAATCTTGAATTATCCAAAGATAAGACTAGACTTGAAGAAGAAACAGCTGGATTAACAGAACAACTAGAAAGTTTCGAAAACAATAAGGAAAGCTTAAGTTCATCCAATGCTAAACTACAAGAAAGTGTTGACCATTTACTTGCAGAAAATAGAAAGTTAATTGCAGGAATGGATGAACTGGAGAAAGAGACTTCAGAGCAAACAGCCAGTTTAAAAACAGATATTGAAAACCTGGATTCTAATTTTTCTACTATTCAAGATGAATACTTAATCCTAAAAGATGATTATGATTCGAATCTCCAAGAATTAGAACAATTAAAGGCGGACTATGAAGTTTTAAATACAGATTATGAAGAATTAAGTTCTTCATCAATTCCACGTGATGAAATGGCTAGTATTCAATTACAACTGAAAGACGAAAATACTAGAACTGCTGATTTGGCAAATCAAATAAAAAACCTTAAAAAAGAAAATACACGTTATGAATCAATGGTAAATGAACTTAGTGCTCATATATCAGAATTAAAAGATACTTTTGAACAAAGTGCAGAAGAACAGCAGGCGAAAATGATGGAAGTCAAAGATGCAGAGATTGTTCGATTGACAGAAACATTAGCCGAGTCAGGAAAAAATATAAAAGAATTAAAAAGTGAAAATAAGTCTCTTTTACTAGACATCAATGAAAAAGATACACTTATAGAGCAGTATCTTGACTCAGAAGAAAAATTCATTGACACTAATGAAAAATTAGGTGAAGCTAATGATAAGCTTAAAGAACTTGAAGCAGAGAAAATTTCTCTTGAAGATAAAATTTTCATGCTTCAAACAGATATGGAAGAACAACAAGAATCTTCTTCTTCTATTAGCTCGGAACTTGAAACGCTACGTGAAGTTCAAAAAGTCAATGAAAAGTCTATAGCTTCTAAAAGTGAAGAAATAAAAAACTTGAATGACGAACTTTCGACGTTAAAATCAGCTCTTTCGCAAAGTGAAAACGATTCTTCTGAAGTAACTTCCAAGCTAGAAGAAATCAAGAAAAATGCAGAAGAATCAAGACAGAAATTAGTAGATAATCACGCAAAAGAACTTAATAAGCAAAAGGAAATTTTCGATGCTAAAGCAGCTGAATTATTAGCTCTTCAAGATACGCTGAAACATAATAGAGAAGAATTGTCAAGTTTACAAACAGAAATAAATACATTAAAAGAAAATTCTTCTCTCTCTGAAACTTTAGAGAAACAATCAACTGAACTGTCTCAAGAAATTGAAAACCTTAAAAAGGAACTAAAGGCAAAAGATTTAACTCTTGAAGAAACGAATAAACAGAATCAAGAACAACTTCAAGCAGCAGAAGAGAAGATTAAAGAACTCAATTCCATTATTGAAGAAACAAAAGCTAAGGTTGAGGCTTCAGAAAATTCTTCCTCTTCGAAAGAAGTTGATTTTAAGAAAAGCATCTCGGAACTTGAACAGAAATTAGAAGCTAGTGAAGTAATTATAAGTGAAAAGGATAGTCTTATTTCGGAGACTCAAAAGCTCAATGAAAGTCTTCAAAGTGATATAGATAACAAGGAATCAACTATTCAAGAACTTTCAACAGATACTGATTCTGCGTTAACAGAATTACAAGAGAAATATAATAGGCTATTGAAATCGGAAACTACTTTAAAGGAAAGCAACTCCGATTTGCAGACAACTCTTGCAGAATTAAAGGATAAGTTAAGCGAAGTTGAAGAAGCTTCTTCAGGCTCAACAGAAATAGGAAAAGAACTAGAAAGTGCAAACGAAAAGATCGACGCATTACAAAAGGAACTTGAAAATAAAGAATCGACGATTCTAAAATTATCAAAAGGTTCAGAATCTGCATTAACTGAACTACAAGAAAAGTATAATTCACTTCTCAAAACGGAAACTACATTAATGGACAGTAATTCAAGCTTAAAAGCTGAAATTACGCAACTAATGGCTCAGCTAGGTGAAGCTAATGAATCGTCTTCAAGTGCTAACATAATAGAAAAAGAACTAGATGTTGCAAGAAGAGCTGTAGATGATTTACAAATAGAAATTGAAAAGCTAAAAACTAGCTTAGAAGAAGAGCAGCAAAACAATGCTTCTTTATTATTACAAATTTCATCAGTTGAATCTAATCAAGCATTTCAAGAAGAAATGAATGAAGAAGAAGCCGAAAGCTATGACATTAATCTTATTGTTAAAGGAGAAGAATATGATCTAGAATTGCCTTCCTCAATGACTGGTGCAGAGATCAAAATAGAGCTAATTGAAGCGGGATTACTTGAAGAAGCTGTAGAATACAAAATTATATTTCCAAGACTTGGAGTTGCTTTAGAAGCGAATCAATCCATAAAAGAATGTGGGGCTAAAAATGGAGAAACACTAGAGATTTCATAGATTCGAAACCCGAAACTAAAGTAAAACCTTAAAAAAGAATTGGCCAACTTATTGTATATGTATTTAACTTGCAAGTATTTATCGCTTTTGTTCTTTTTTGCGCTAACGCCACAATTTCTCATAATAATATAGTATATTACAAATCATTCTTTTTAGTATATTTCATTAAAGCACAATCTCTTAATAGGTAATTGTGCTTTTTCAATATACTGATTTCATATTATTAAGTAAGAATAGAGTTAACTCAACAAAGATAATAGTTGATTTCTATGATTCTTTTGTAAGCATATGAGCAACTACATATTTACCAGTATCGGAAAAGCATATAATATTGC
>CAZMKA010000019.1:0-34144 GCA_964566605.1 uncultured Saprospiraceae bacterium
GATTTACTCACCATTGTTTTCTCGCCACTCATTTCATAAACTGTGGTGTAATTGCCGTCACTTTCACATCTCACAATATCTTTTATCTTCACAATCTTCAGATCATCCAGCGTAGAAAGCGCTATCGTTTCTATTTTCTTTTCCTTTTTTGGCAAAGATTTATTCTTAAATCGATCAACGGCTTCCTTTAAAAGTTCAGGGTCAATTGGTTTTAGAAGATAGTCAATTGCATTATGTCGAAATGCCTTGATTGCATGTTCTTCGCTGGCTGTAGTAAAAATCACACCGAAATCTTTCTCCTTCATTAATTCTAGAATGTCAAACCCTTCTCCATCAGCCATATGAATGTCGAGAAAAACCAACTCAGGCTGTACTGATTTTATAAGTTTTAATCCCGAAAGTACACCATCAGCTTGCCCTATAATTTCGACATGAGGACAATAATCTTCAATATCACTCATTAAACTAGCTCTTGCTAATTCAATATCATCAATAATTACAGCTTTTATTTTCATTTTATCGGCAGTCTTAAATGTACTTTTATTCCAGTACTTCCATGTTCATTCACACTCTTATTAATCACGTCTACGCCATAAAGATTCCCTTTATCATTCCACAATTTCAAACGATCTTTAATCAAGCTCATCGCAACAGACTTATGTGATGACTTTTTCTCTTGAATTCCTTTACCATTATCTTCAACAATTACTTCAATTTTTCTTCCTTTCTTTTCAAAGCTAATGTTAATATGTGCATTTTCTTGACTTCCATCAAAAGCATGTACGATAGAATTTTCGAGAAACGGTTGAATCATCATAGAAGGAATTGATAAGGAGTCGTCATTTACGAGATTTTCAATAGCATAACTAAAGCTATTTCCTCTCAGTTTTTGCTCGATATCAAGGTAAAGGTCTAGGTTTTTGACCTCATCTTTTAATAAGACTTGACTTGACCGTGAATCATTCAGCATATTTCGCATCCATCCTGCAATCTTGGTTAAGTACTCTTTTGCATTTTTTATTTTTCCTAATGCTATCATCCCTTTTACTCCATTCAGTGAGTTGAATATAAAGTGCGGATTCATCTGCATTTGTAAGGATTTTTGCTCGAGTTCAATCATTTTTTGTTGGGTTTCGAGCTGAAGAATTTTCTTTGTTTGACGCCTGTTTTTTAGCAAGCCTAACAAGATGATTCCCAGTAATAAAGCTATGATTCCTAAGGCGAGATATAGTACGAAACTATAATCTACTTGCTCTTGGACTCGAGAAGTTACTATGGGAGCAATATTAAAAGAGCTGAATTGATTTCCGGATTTTACTGTTATCTTAGCTTGAGCAGTGCCTATTAACTTTGTATTTAATTGGTAGTCGTTGTTATAGCGGAAAGGTCTTTGTTTTACCTTGGCATCATTCCAGCTGTATCTATATTCTATGCTTGACGGGTTTTCTAAAAAAGAGGCTTTCGCCCAAAAAGTTAACGGATAATCATCTGTCGTTAATTGAATAGGTTTCTTGGAAGGGAAGACTTCATGCTTTTTGTTTTGTGATGTTGTGATGTATGCATTGGTTAGCTTAGGTGTTTTGTTTCTTGAATAACTTGGAGTGTTAGTGTATAAGTCATTGTTTATATAAGCGTAAACTTTCTTTTTTTTAGTGAATGCTTGGTTCAAAAGGATTTTAAAAGGAATGGAGTTTGTTATTTTTTGTTCTTTAGTGTCATAAGAATGAAGACTATCGTTTTTAGAATAGAGTAATTGGTTTTCAGATGCTAAAAGTGATAATGGATTCGTGATAGTTATTCGGTGTTTTAGTTTAGTAAGTTTATAGTTGGAGTCAAATTTTAATAATTCACCAGTTGTAGAAACGATGATTGCATGATCATTAAACGGGATGATTTCTTTTATTTTAATAGGGATTTTATGGATTTTCAAGGTGTTCTTTTCAATGTTGAAAATGCCATTTTTCTTTGTAGCAAAGAAGAGTTTGTCATTTAAGAAGAAGCTGTTAATGAATTCAAAGTCAGCAAGTTTAGTATTGAGTTTATGTGGGGTAATATGGTTTTGAGAAGAAGGATCTTCGGAGATTTTGTATGTAAAAACGCCTTGTTCTTTGGTAGTAAAAAGGATGAAATCTTCTTGTATATTAGTCGATGTAATTAAAGTGTTAGTGGGAAGTTTGTGAGGAGCGGTAAACCAATTGTTGTTGCGATAGATGTAGCAATTATTTTGGGTGTGGAGGATGATGGGGAGGTAGGAAGAAGAAGCCGGTTGATTAGAAAAAGGAGTAGGTGAAGCAGAAAGGATATTCAATATATTTCCAGGAGATTGAATATCCTGCGGGAGGTTGATGGATTGCGAGAATTGTGGGATGTGAATAAAGTTATTGTAGAAGTAGATTAAGTTGTAAGGCGTAGAGAAGGATTTAAGAGGTTTTTGGTTGTTTATTAAGAGCGCATTTTTTTCGTAAGATAGGGTAGAGGGAGTAGCGGAGTGTAGTTTATTATTGCTAAGGAAATAGGGTTTCCCCCAAAGCGAGGTGATGAGGTGTGTAGTGTTTTGAGTGAGTGTTGAAGTTTCTATATTTAGATTGGTGTTTTTCCATAGCAGGGAGTTGGATGTGATTTCGAAGGAATTATTTTGTTGAGGAAAAGGATGATCCCAAGGAAAAGGGGTTTTGTTTCGCACTTCTTTTTTACTGATTTTAATAGGGAAGTCACTGTTTTTGCTAAAGCTATAAAACTTGTCTTCTATTTGAACATATAATATGGAATCAGTCAAATAAATTGATTCGAAAAACTTAGTGTTTTTAAGTCGGGAATTATTCCATTGATGTAATAATCTGCCATCGTATGAATAGACTTGCCCATTTGTTGAGATGCATGCTATTTCAAAAAAGGAGGAATTACCTATTATTTCTAAGTCGATGTTTTCATCACCTGAAGACATCTTTTCTTTTTCAATGACAAGTGATTGAGCTTGGGAATTAAGTCCTATTATCAAAATGAAAAGAAGAAGGAGAGTTCGCATGAAATATTAACGTAGTAAACTGCTAAAGTAATGCGATTGACTGAAATTTATAGTAGAATTAATTTTTTTTTGATTAAAAAAAATGGGCAACAGAATTACTTTTATTCTGTCGCCCTATTCTCTTAATAATGCCAGCTAACTTCTCAGTCTATGAAAAGACTGCGAAACAGAGAAAACTTGATAAAATACCTATACAACTTTAGTTTTAGGTGGTTTTAATGAGGTATTATTTTTTTCTCATTAATGATGGGAACTTCTTTGAATCCCTTTAAGGTTTAGCTAGGCTCTTTGTATTTGTTTTCAAAGATTGACTTTGTAAACAAATTGTCAATTGTATACTTTTTTGTAAAAAGCTAAAAGTAGGTTACAGCTTTTTAATAGTTAACAATTGCAGTTTTTTGTGTTTCGTATTATATTGAATATCAACTATAAAGACTCAAAATCTTCTTCAATAACTCCAAGTAATACTAAAATGTAATTAATCATGATCTCACTTTTTTAGGTTAGTAACTAATGTATACCCAAAATTAAGAGATATTATCGTGTGAAAAAATGAATATTTTTATTAATTTTATACTATAATATATTAATATATAGATAATTTTAGTTATTATAAAATATTGATTTATAGATTTTTGTTTAATTTTTGGTAATTTTTTTTGATATGAAAATTATAGTCCCCTTAGTAAGATATTACAATGCATATTTGCAAAGTGAAGAAGGAAATGTAGTCAAAAAGTCATTCAATGAGAATGAAAAGTTGATTTTTCAAGCTATTGTATCAGGAGATGTAAATTCAGATGTTCATGCTAGTAAGTTGTTATATGATGGTAATCCTAGTAGTCAAACCTACATGAAGTTCAAAAAAGCATTTTACACCAAGTTAGTGAAAATGGTTGTTAATTTTGAAATCAAAAATGTAAACACTAAGATTGATAAGAAGCTTCATTTGCTTAGAGAGTTCCACGCTTTAAGAATAATTACACATTTATCTTCTCCAAAATTATCTTTGAGTCTTTTGAAAAAAGTCCTTTTGAAAGCAGAGCGCTTAGCAGCTTATGACATTGCTGCTACATGTGCACAAACAATAGCTACCTCTGTTAAAATTCATTATAAAAAAGTTAAAGAAGGAGATTTTTATTGGGATAAATATTTATACTATAAAAAGCTTGAAGATGATCGGATGATTGCACGAAATATGTATGCTGATATAATCAAGTTTACTCATAAAAAGCATTATAATGAAGAGTTGGCATTAAAAGCTGAAAAAGCAGCTGATTTCTTAGAAGGATTACTAGATAAAGAAAATGCTAGAGGACATATAAGTTTTTTCCAGTTAAGATACTTACAATATATACTAGTCAGTGATCATGAAAATGTAATTAAAAATAACCTAGAAGGATTAAAATATTTCGATCAATTTGATTCGAGTATAGCAGGAAAACCAACTTTGAAAATACAATTAGCTGTTTCTTATTTTAATTTGAATCAGTATGACCAAGCAGTCAAGTACCTAGAAAAGAATATGAGTCCAACTAATAAAAGATGGGTTCTTAATGTTTCCCTTGTTGCTAGAGCAATGTTTTTAAAAGATAAGTATGAAGAAGCTTCTGTTTATCTTGGTCAAATAGTTTCAAATGTAACATTTAAATTAAGCCGACCATTATTTCAAGAAAGAGTATGGTTATTAAAGTATTACGCTGATTTAATGATTGGGGTAAAAACGGGACAGTCTATTAATACTAGACAGATAAAAAATAACCTTACTAGAATACGAACTGATAAAAAAGCTATGAATATACCTTTTTTCTTTGCTGAATTGATACAAGATATGTTGAAGAATGGTATCGATAGTTTATATAAAAACAGAGATAAACTAGAAATATACTATAATTCTCATATTGTAAAGTCGAAAAATAAGCGTGCTACCTTATTCGCTAGGTTCCTACGAATTCTTCCCGATTCGCATTACGACAAAGTGAATTTTAGTAAAAAACTCATCCGTATTAAGGATGGTTTATTGAAAAATCCTATAGAAGATGTAATTCAACCAGATAATGAAATCGTAAACTATGAAATTCTTATTGCTAGTTTGTTAGATCAATTTGCGCCACATATCAATAATGTTTTCAATAATATAAATGAGAGAAGTTTACATATTAAAGAAGCAGTGATGCAAAACGCATAAGCACAATCAATAACCAAAAGATTGAAACATAATCAAAGACATCATTTTGTATTTAGTCTTATCAAAGCATATCCACCTTTATTAGCTTTTTGGATTTAATCCAAATTTTTAAACACTTCTTCAAGCAAAGACTTTGCAATTCGAAGCTGTTTTCTCGCTTCAATATTGTGATTGAAAATAAGGTTGACAACATATTTATCTTGATATACACTATAGTATCTTCCTATCTCGGTATTATATACATTCTTTGTTCCCGGTCCTTTAAAATCCTCGAACGCATACTTTACAGTCTTACCTTCTATTATGTTTCTTTCTCCTTGAACCTTTTTAGCATCAATATACTTTTCAGTCCAATTAGGGATTTCGTCAGGAAGTGGATTTTGAGATACTTGAATTAACATTCCTCCATCAGCCCATCTCCAAAAACAAGAACGGCTATTTTTACTTCCATTGGGATTTCTACTTCCATTAGTTACAGAGATCTCAGTTTCACTAACACCCATCTCTTTCGAAACCATTGCCTTACCAACAAGACCACAAGCCATTGGAAGACCAGTTGATTGAGTGCCTTTATTTTCTTTCAGGAATTCTGCAATCTTTTCTGGAGTAGGTTCTTGTCCAGCCATTTTTAACTTAACAGCTGCTTTTGCGCTATCTCTAGAATATGAATTAGTGGGAAATTTTTCGATTTCATTGTTTGCGGTTTCCTTTCCATCAGCACCAGTTTGTTTTGGATCATTTTTACAAGCAAAAACTAAAAGCATAGAAGCGCAAAGAATGAATAAGAATGTATTATATTTAGTCATTGAATTTATTTTATACGCAAAGGTAATAATTGATTGATAATATGTCGAGAATGTAGCATATGAATCAAGTCTTTATTTCGCTGTTATTTTTATTTGGATATAATGATTTGGTGAATTACCTTTACCCAAAAGCAAATAATGAGATTTTATAGCCTTATACTTTTAGTACTATTTCCCATTTTATCCTTCTCGCAGGGGATTGATAATCAGTATATTGAAGACTACTTGATAAAATGGAAAAATTCTAAAGAATATATGATTACACTAGTGGAATCAATGCCAGAGGAATTAATGACGTATAAACCCAATGAAAATTCGCAAAGCTTTACGGAACTTACTGTTCACATTATAAGTAATATGGTATGGTTAAGCTCTGATTATTTAGGTGGAAGTGGATTTGAAAACGAATTTAAAAATCGAGACTTTTCAAAGGATGAATTGATTGAAGTACTAGCTAAAGCCTTTGACTACGCTTATAAAACCGTTGAGAAAACAAGTGTAGAAAAATTAACCGAAGAACAATCTTTTTTTGCAGGTCCAATGACTGGATTTCAAATTCTAAGATTAATGAATGACCATTGTACACACCACAAAGGACAATTGACTTTGCATTTAAAAATGAATAATATAGCAATTCCTAGATATGTTGGATGGTAATAAAGTTATGGAGGATTTAGAAACGTTTTTCAAGGATATAGAAGCTAATGTCATAGGGCACCAAGTTTCTTTTGAAAGTCCATATGGTACAAAAAAAGTACTTTATGCTGACTGGGTTGCAAGTGCCCGCATGTATGGACCTATAGAGGAAAAAATTCAGAAATACGTATTACCTTTTGTAGCAAATACACACACTGAATCCAATGTCACAGGTACAGCAATGACTCGTGCATACAATCAATCCAAAAAGATTATAAAAGATCACGTTAATGCAAGTCCTTCTGATCATCTCATTTTTTGTGGATCAGGAATGACTGCAGCAATTGCTAAGTTGCAAAGAATCCTTGGGCTTAAAGTTCCTGAAAGATTTCACTCGTACTTGGAAGGAAAAAATACAGAAAGAAACTATCGAAAATTAAAGAAGCGAAATAAGGTTTTAAACAAAAAATACAGCTTCAAAGAAAATCATAAACCCATCGTTTTTGTAACACACATGGAACACCATTCCAACCATACCTCTTGGTTAGAAACTATAGCTGATGTTGAAATCATACAACATAATGAAAATGGTGAAGTTTGTCTTAACCACTTCGAACAGCTGCTTGAACTTTATAAAGAAAGAACATTCAAAATAGCATCCGTTACTGCTTGTTCCAATGTAACTGGAATCGAATCTCCTTATCATGAGATTGCAAAGATGATTCATGCTTATGATGGCGTATGTTTTGCTGATTTCGCTGCTTCTGCACCTTATGTTGATATTGATATGCATCCTGAAGAAAAGGGTGCACATCTTGATGCAGTATTTTTTAGTCCACATAAATTTCTTGGAGGACCTGGAACGCCAGGCGTTTTAATTTTTAATGAAGCTTTATACAACAATCAATGTCCTGATATTCCAGGTGGTGGAACAGTAAGTTTTACAAGCCCTTGGTATACTCATGATTATGTGACGGATATAGAAGTAAGAGAAGATGGAGGTACACCACCTTTCATCCAAGGAATAAGAGCCGCAATGGCAATCCGATTAAAAGAACACATCACAGTTGATCGTATCAAAAAAAGGAAAGATCAGTTACTTAAACTCTTCTTTTCTCAATTTGACGAAGTGTCGGACATTCATTTTCTTGCTAACAACAAAAGAGATCGTCATGGTATCGTTTCTTTTTATGTGAAAGATTTACATTATAATCTTTTGACGAAAGTCCTTAACGATAAATACGGAATCCAAGTGAGAGGAGGTTGTGCTTGCGCGGGGACTTATGGACATATTTTGTTTGACTTGGATATTAATTCAAGCAACAAGATGCGTAAATATATATTGGATGGAGACAATACATATAAACTTGGTTTTGTAAGAGTATCTTTGCATCCTACATTAAGTAATGATCAATGCTTATACATAACAGATGCAATAAAGGAAATAATAGAACAGAAAGAATTTTGGAAAACCGAATATACTTATGATAATTCTCATAACGAATATCATCATTCAACGACTAATATTTCCGAAACTGAAGATGAAATTTTAGATAACATATATTCATTTGATAACGAAAAAATTGTTTTAACTTAAAAATTATGAAGCATACTATCTTATACGTTTTTGTACTGATCTTTACCTTTTCTTGTGGAACTACGACAAAGACTACAACCAGTAACACTTCTGAAAATCAACAAATTAAACAAAGTGTAGTAGGGTGTAATGAAATCGTAGAGATTATGAATTATACACATGAGAGCGATTGTCAATACTTATTTAAAATGGAAGATGGAACCTTGTTATTTCCAGCTGAATTACCTGTTAACGAAGAAGTTGCTTTTTACAAAGGCGCTGGATTGAAAATAGGTTATGAAATAATGAAGGTAGACGAAAAAAATATCGCTCAGGTGCAATGTACTCAGCATGATTACTTGATAAAAGTTACTTGTATGGAGCAAACAGTTCTAGCGGAAAAAGGAATGCCTGCTTCTCATGACGCTTGTGTTTCTATTAAAAATCCTTATAAATTTAATTGGATGAGAAACGCAATAACTAATTTAAAACCTAGTCTAGTTTCTGAATATAAATATAATCCAGGCTTTCTTTACGAATTTAAGGTGAATAGCAAGTCCGTTCTTTATGACTGTCTTGGAAATCAATTATGCGACACTGAAAGTAGTACTGATTGTCAAACAATTCTTGACAGTCTTACAGACCCCAAGGTAATACTTGTGGTAAACAACTAAATATGAATGTAAATCTCGATCCAAACGAGGAGAATTTATCTAGTGAGGAGAAGTTAATAGATAGGGCTTTACGCCCAAAGGCTCTTGAGGATTTTGCTGGTCAACAAAAAATTGTTGATAATCTAGATATATTTATTCGTGCTGCAAAGTTAAGGGGAGAATCTCTCGATCACGTGCTTTTGCATGGCCCTCCTGGACTTGGCAAAACTACCTTGTCTCATATTATTGCACAAGAGTTAGGAACGAGCATGAAACTTACTTCAGGACCAGTTCTTGAAAAACCAGGAGATCTTGCAGGACTATTGACGAATCTAGATGAAGGTGATGTCTTATTTATCGATGAAATTCATCGTCTTAACACTGTTGTAGAGGAATACTTATACAGTGCAATGGAAGATTATCGTATTGATATCATGATTGACTCAGGCCCCAATGCGCGTTCTGTTCAATTAAGTCTAGAGCCTTTCACATTGGTTGGTGCGACAACAAGAATGGGTCTATTAACAGCTCCTATGAGAGCGCGATTTGGTATTACTTGTCATCTCGATTATTACGATATTGAAACCTTGAAAAATATTATTGTGCGAAGTTCTACTATACTTCAAATTACCATTGAAGAACAAGGTGCATATGAGATAGCAAGAAGATCAAGAGGTACTCCTAGAATAGCGAATGCTCTACTTCGTAGAGTTCGAGATTTCGCGCAAATCAAAGGTTCAGGTGTTGTCGATAAGGAGATCGCAATGTATGGTTTATCAGCCTTGAACGTAGATGAGAGTGGACTCGACGAAATGGACAATAAGATTCTTGACGTAATTATTAATAAGTTTAAAGGTGGACCTGTAGGAATTTCTACCATAGCAACTGCTATAGGTGAAGAAGCCGGAACTATTGAAGAGGTTCATGAACCATTCTTAATTATGGAAGGCTATATCCATAGGACACCAAGAGGACGAGAAGCAACTGCTTTAGCCTATAAACACCTTGGAATTGAAAAGTCACAATATGGTGACCAAGGATCATTATTTTAATTAATACCAATTGTACTTTAGAGTTCAATCTATATTACTTGGGGTTTCCCCCAAATAATCTAAAATTAAGCTTTTGCTGTTGGAGTAAAATTCATCGGAGGGAAATTCTGAACTTG
The DNA here is from genome assembly GCA_964566605.1 of uncultured Saprospiraceae bacterium. Lineage (GTDB taxonomy): Bacteria > Bacteroidota > Bacteroidia > Chitinophagales > Saprospiraceae > JAHDFB01. Next base: position 10,053 of record CAZMKA010000019.1, read on the forward strand.
CTTTTCTTCTATCTTTCCAAATTGACTTTCATACTTTGATACATTCTCATGTAATGCTTTCAACAAACGTTTTGCATGTTGAGGCGTAATCAATATTCTTGATTTCACTTTTGCCTTGGGAATGTTATGAATTACTCTCAAGAAATCCAACACAAATTCGTTTTGATTATTGGAAATAATTGCAAGATTAGAATAGATGCCTTCAGCCATTTCTTCTGAAATCTCTAGATTCACTTGCTTACCTTTTGGCTTATTTTCCTCTGCCATTTTATTTACTTTTTACTTCTTCTATTTTCTTAAATAAGTCGAAATCATATGCTTCAACTTTTGTTTTATATTCTTCGAAATCCTTATCTAAAAAGGAATCTATTTTCTCTACTGCTTCATCAACATCTTTGTTAGAATTTCTAATCAAGTTTGCTGTATTACCACCAAGTTCATCCCATCGATTTCTCAAGTACCAACCTGTTGTTCCCAAAGTATTCGAAAGCTTAGAAGGATCTCTTTGGATTCCTTTTAATCCTTCAGGCATCTCATAGATCTCTTCTAGTTCAGCAATTTTTTCAAGCATTTCTTTATTGAGTTCACCAAGCTTTGTTGCGCTTGAATCAGGCAATGCAAAAGAGAGTTTTTCAATTGATTTAACTGTTTGTTTAGCAGCTTGGATTTTATCCATTCCTAGTCTAGCCTTATCAATTGTTTTATTAAAATTCTTATACTCTGTTAATAAGACTTCTTGTTTTGCTTTGTTGTATTCAGCACGAGGATCTGGAAGAACATTCAATTCAATACTATCTTTTTCACCTTGGTAAAGAGCAACTACTTTGTACGTTCCAGCTATTACAGTGGGTCCTCCAGGTTCTCTAGCATCTTTTCTAGGCTTTTCTTTTGAAGGCCATCTAGTTCCTTTCATGTCTTTTCTCCATCTCAATGAATTGAAACCTTCTTTAGCATCCGATTTCATTGTACGTATCGTATCACCTGCATTATCAATCACCCAATAATGTATTTCTTTATCTTTTTTCTTTCCTCTTCCTTTCCCTTTTTTGCCTCCTTTCTCATCTTTCATATCTTTTTTATCGTCGGCTTTCCCTTTCTTTCTTTTTCCTTTTTTCTTACTACCTTCTTCCATTTTCTTCTCTTCTTTCTTCTTCTCTGCTACATAATAATTAATCGTTGCAGATCTACTTTTGGAAGGAGCTCGGAAATCTGCTTGTGCTGCAAATCTTACTCCTAAGTAACTTTTGTTGCTTGTTAAGTAGACATCAGGTGATTCAATTAATGCAAATTTCTCATTCAATATGGATCTGTCCTCTGCTAAGGCTCGAAGTGGCCTTATATCGTCTATTACCCATAATGCTCTTCCGAAAGTTCCTAGTATTAAGTCGTGATCTCTAGGGTGAATTTTTATATCTCTTATTTGCACTGGAGGCATTTCTTCATTCCATTTTGTCCACGAATTCCCGCTGTCTATAGACACATAAAGTCCATCGTCAGCTCCAGCAAATAATAAATTCTCTTGTACGTCATCTTGTACAATACTATTGATAAAGCTATTGATTTTTGAATTATCAATAATACGTTTCCAAGTAGTTCCGTAATCTTTCGTTACATAAGCATATGCTACAAAATTATTTCTACGATAATCGTTAACAGCTATATATGCCGTTCCTGCTTCACTAGTCGAAACCTCTATTTGTGGAATCCAAGCGCCTTTGGGCATACCCAAAATATTGCTAGTTACATTTACCCATGTCTCTCCACCATCTTTAGAAATATGAACCAATCCATCGTCTGAAGACGTCCATATCACTTTTTTATCAACTGGACTTGGTGCTATAGCCAATAGAGTAGTGTAGTTCTCTGCACCTGTTGCATCAATTGTCAATCCTCCACTTATATGTTGTTTTTGCTTAGTTGTATCATTCGTCGTAAGATCTTTTGATAGAATTTCCCAACTCAATCCACAATCATCACTATAATGTACATATTGACTTCCGAAATATAAACCGCATGATTCAAATGGATCTTGTGCGACTGCTGAATTCCAATTAAATCTTAATTTTTCTCCATCGGGATGTGCAGGTTTTACATTCGTTGTTCGACCTGTATTTCTATCGTATCGACCAATATTTCCTTGTTGTGACATCGCATATCCATACCTTGAATTTGTGAGATCTGGAACAACATCGAATCCATCTCCAAAATACAATTCTTGCCAATCGTAATTCGTAATTCCTCCGTTTCTGTAAACTGTATTAGGTCCTATCCATGATCCATTATCTTGCATTCCACCATAGACATTATACGGGAAGTCCATGTCGTAGTTAACATGATAAAATTGACCAACTGGAATATTATTTATGAATTGCCAATTCTCACCTCCATCTCGTGAAATGTTTAATCCACCGTCATTTCCATCTATAACGAAATCCGAGTCTTCATCATCAATATAAAATGCGTGATGATCAGGGTGAACACCATTACCGTAATCTGCAATGGTCTTGAAAGTTTTACCACCATCTTCACTTTTTGATACATATGTGTAAATGTTGTATAATCGATTTTCATTCGTAGGATCAACATATAATTCTGCGTAATAAAATGGTCGATTTCCTATGTTTTTTTCACTTACTAATTTCCAGTTTTCGCCACCATCCATTGACTTGTAAAGACCATTAACTTTTGCTTCTACAAGTGCGTAAATGATATTCGGTTTGTTCTTAGCAATCGCTATTCCTATCCTTCCTAAATCACCTTTTGGCAAACCTTCTTCACTTGTTAATTCTTTCCAATTTTCACCACCATCATAGGTCATGTATAATCCTGAACCTTCGCCTCCACTGTTGAATGTATATGGCTTACGCCCAAATTCCCATAGGGCAACAAGAATTTTGTTGGGATTAGAAGGATCCATGACCATGTCTGCTACTCCTGTTTCTTTGTTTACATAAAGGATTTTCTTCCATGTGTTTCCTTTGTCTGTACTTTTGTATACACCTCTATCTTCAGTTGGTCCCCAAGCTGCACCAAGTGCACCTGCATAAACGACATTACTATTCGATGGATCAACAAGGATTCTATGAATGATTCTAGTTTTTTCAAGACCTTTAAAAACCCAGTCTTTTCCTCCATTATTAGTATAGAAAATTCCTGCTCCTTCATTGTGTGAATTTCTAGGATTTCCTTCTCCAGTTCCAACCCATATTTCACTAGGATTTGATTTGTTAATTTCTATGGAACCTATTGATAATACACCTGTATTATCGAATATTGGTGCCCACGTAATTCCACCATTTTTGGATTCCCATACTCCTCCAGAAGCTGATCCCACGTAAATGTGATCCTTGTCAACAGGATGAACATCAATTGCTGTAATACGACCGCTCATTCCAGCAGGTCCTATATTACGAACATTCATTCCTTTTAATAAATCCGCATTAAAACTTTGGGCTTGACCCAAAAATCCAAGAAGTATAAGGTTGAAAAGTAGTATAATATTCTTCATGTCGTAGAAATCGTTTTCAAATGATAAAAAAACCAAATTAATACATTTAAAAGCTTATTCTCTAAATTGTTTCTATTATTTCTACATTTTATATCCAATCATTGCTAAAAATGATTCATTATGGTCTGTAAAATGATTCGGAATTGTTTAATTTTTATAGTTTTAACCAAAAAGTAAATCAAATGAAAAAATATATTACAAGAGAAAATGTAGGTTTATTAGCTGCTATCCTTATGGGAGGTTTTCTTATGATTGGTTGTTTTGGTAAACTTCTGCAAGCTGAAGAGGCTGTCCAAATGTTGGAGTCTGGAGGGTTAGAAGGATGGGCAACCATAATAGGATTAGGGGAATTAGTGAGTATAGCTCTATTTATTATACCACAGACAAAAAGATTGGGAGCTATGTTATTAGCTGCTTATTTTGGTGGTGTAATTATGTTTCATATGAGCCACCCTGACCCTGCAAATCAAGGATTTACAGCAGGTACAGTTTTCTTTATTCTTACCCTAGTGATATCTTGGATAAGAGGAATGGAATTAGTGAAAATTGGTAAAAAAGCGTAACAGAATTACACTATATCCATTGCTAAAACAGTCGATGTAAGGAAGAATGGTAATCCTACCCAAAACCAAGCTGGTTTTACTGCTATTAAAAAGATTGTAAGGACTATTGAAACTAAACTTATTAACCAGTATATACGCTTAGATTTTTTAGTATCGCTCATTGTATTAATTTATTGAATCGCAAAAGTAATCGTTTGTTATATAGCATACAATTATTTTCAAAAAATTCATTTATCGATGCTATATTTTTTATAACTCACTTTGCGTAATTGAAAAATTATAGCATCGTTTTATCTGCTTCTTTTGTCTATTGGAGTACAATATAATTTGATTTGTTTCATTTATATTATTATATTCGTAACACTAGATAAATGAAGAAGTTTTATCATGAATAGAAAAAAGACAATTGCTGCTAGAGACGCTTATCTCAATAAGCTAAAAGCGGAGTTACAAGACAAATTTCCAGACGCACTTAAATTCTACGAAAACGAGGAAAATACTAAAGTTGTTGATACTTCAGCTTGGCCAACGAATCAAAATTCAAAGAAAGGTTTAGAAACCCAAAAAGGAATTGCTACTGATGCAGAGCTTAGACATCTTTTGAGAAGAGTATTTCCTGGATTTTCAAAAGAGACATTTTTATATTTCCAAGGTAAAACTAAAGCCGAAATTGTAGAAGAATTATTGGTTGAAGAACTAATGCCCGAAGCTATAAATGATTATAGTGATCTTGATCCGGACGTTCCATTCGGAGAATCTTTTGCTAATGCAGGCTGGAGTAATGATTTTACGGGTGAAAGAGTTCAGTCTTTGAAATCTATGTTTATTAATGAAATGAGAACAAATTCCACCTCTATGCACAGCACGATGTGGTTTTTTTGGCATAATCATTTAGTTACAGAGATGTGGGGCATTTTTAACGGAAAGATGAGCTATAAATACTTGAAGCTTCTTCATGATTTTTCTTTCGGTAACTTTAAAGAATTGATGTATCAGATTACAATAGATCCTTCAATGCTGATTTATCTGAATGGAGTTGTTAATAATAAAGATGCTCCCGATGAAAATTATGGAAGGGAATTACAAGAATTATTTACGATAGGTAAAGGTCCTGATGCAAATTATACAGAGTCCGATGTTCAGCAAGCAGCAAGAGTATTGACGGGGTGGAATTTAAATTGGGCAGAAGCCGAAACTGTATTTTACGAATGGAGTCATGATACTTCCGACAAACAATTTTCGGAATTTTATGGAAATACTGTGATTACAGGAAAGTCAGGTCAAGATGGAATGTTGGAAACTCAAGAATTAATCGACATGATTTTTGAGACCAATGAAGTAGCAGCTTTCATTGTGAGACAATTATATACTTTCTTCGTTTATGCAACAATAGATGATGACACTGAGCAAAATATAATACAACCTTTAGCACAAGTCTTAAGAGATAATGATTATGTGATAAAACCAGTTTTATCACAGTTGCTACAAAGCGATCATTTTTTCGATGAAGTGAATTATGGCGCAATTATAAAGTCGCCATTAGATATAATGTTAGGTTGGTGGAAAGGAATGAATGTTGAAATGCCTTTCGATCCTGATCAAGAAATTCATGAAAAGTTTTTAGTTAATAGAAGTATGTTATGGACTATGGATAGTTGGGGAATGCAAATAGGCGATCCTCCGAATGTTGCCGGTTGGCCTGCTTATTATCAAACACCTACTTACGATAAATCATGGGTTACAACGAATACTATAGTACGAAGAATATCCTATGTTGATACATTTCTATACTGGGGGTTTTGGTTTAGACAAGATGGTAAAGTAGAAGTAGATTTTCTAGAATTTGCCAAAACACTGGATAATCCAGGTGATCCAAATGCTTTAATCGCTGAAATTCAAGATTTGTTTTTTGGTATGCAAATAGATGAAGATGTAAGAATTGCTATTAAAGGTATCTTACTCTCTGGTCAATCAGAGGATTTTTATTGGACTAACGCTTGGAATACATGGATTGCAGATGAAAGTGATGAAGCAGCTAAGGCTATCGTTTTCAATAGGTTGAGATATGCACTCCAAAGATTATTTAACCTATCAGAATTTCAACTGAAGTAAAACCACTTATCATGCGTAGAAGAAAATTTTTAAAAAGTACAGCGTCGGGTTTAGTTTTACCGACAATAGCAGGAGGGATTGGCTTTAAGTCACTTGAAATGACGAATATCGCCCAAGCCTTACAATTGGCAAATGATACAGATAAAGTCATTGTTATGATTTATTTGTCGGGTGGTAATGATGGATTAAATACTGTTGTTCCTCTTGATCAAATGAGTAATTTAGCGAATGCTCGTGAGAATGTTCTTATAAATGAAAGCCAATTATTACATCTTAATAATTCAGAAGTAGGTTTACATCCTTCCATGACTGAATTAAAAGAATTGTATGATGAAGGAAAGTTAACTATCCTTCAAAATGTAGGTTACCCGAATCCAGATTTTTCACATTTCCGTTCGACAGATATATGGATGAGTGGTTCAGGTTCGGATCAAATCATTTCAAGCGGATGGACAGGTAGATATTTAGAAAACGATCATCCTACATTTCCAGTTGAATACCCCAATGCTGATAACCCACATCCATTAGCGATTGAAATAGGGTGGAGTAGTTCCATGCTTTTTCAAGGAGCGTCGAATAATATGGGAATGGTGATTAATGATCCTGAGTATTTTTATGAATTAATAGAGGAAACGAATCCTCCTGTGCCGAACACGAAAGCGGGTGATAGGTTAGAGTATGTGAGATTGGTTGCTAAGCAATCTCAGGTTTATGGAGAGTTGGTCAAGCAAGCAGCTGATAATGTGCCAACGCAAGGTGAATATCCAGAGAATAATTGGTTGGCAGAACAACTGAAAATAGTAGCCAGATTGATTGCTGGTGGTTTAAAGACGAAATTATATCTAGTAGACTACGGTTCATTCGATACGCATGATACACAAGTTGAAGCTAATGATCACTCCCAAGGTGAACATGCTTATCTCTTGAGAAATGTAAGTACAGCAATAAAGGCTTTTCAAGATGATCTTGAAGGATTAAGTGTTGATGATCGTGTGATGGGAATGACATTTTCAGAATTTGGTCGACGTGTTGTAAGTAATGCTTCGGGAGGTACAGATCATGGTACAGCTGCACCTTTATTCTTGTTTGGAACGAATGTTAATGGTGGAATTATAGGTGATAATCCAGTGATTCCTAGTGATGCTACTTATTGGTATAATATGGATATGGAAATCGATTTCCGTCAAGTGTATGGAACCTTGTTTCATAAGTGGTTATGCGTTCCACAAAATGATATTGACAATATTTTATTCCAAAATTTCGAGCACTTACCTTTTGTAAAAAATTCGCCTTGTGGACCAGTTAATACGAATGAACACGTTGTCCATGGTAATGATTTAATCAAGGTTTTCCCTAATCCAGTGATGGATTATGCACAAATTCAATTTGAGGGAATGGGAACTACAGTTCAGATTGAATTATACAGTACGAATGGTAAAAGAGTTGCGACTCCTTTACGTGGTCATTATGCAGTGGGTAAGCATGTTGCAGGGTTTTCTGTAGCTAATTTACCAGCAGGTGCATATTATGTGAAGTATAGTTCGGGCAGTGCAAGTCAATCGGCTAAGTTGATTAAGATGTAGTCAATCAAGAACGGAGTTTAGTATACTTTTAGAGCGAATTTTAGTTTGTTTCTTAATGTTTTTTGGGCTTTAAGCCCAAAGAAAAAGATGCGTATTTTACTGATCTGTATCTTAGAATTTCTACTCTACTTTGCCTCATATATTCCAATATATTTAATAACACCTTCCCTCCAAGGTACTTTAGTGCCTTGAAATCACGGGTGAATTCTTGTTATGAAAATAAGGGGCTAAAGCATAAAAGAAATGCAATGTCCAATGATTTGTTTTCATTAATCATAAGAATGTTATTTACAAATTAACCACTTTAATTACATTTGCTTTCATATCAATGTGAAGATGAAATTAAGTGATTATTCGTACCAGTTACCGGAATCTCGTATAGCAAAATTCCCGCTAGAAAAACGTGAAAATTCCAAGTTGTTAGTTTATGAAAAAGGACAGATTCGCCATAATAAATTTGGTGATATTGTCAATCAACTTCCTTCTAATTCAAGCTTATATTTTAATAACACGAAGGTTATCCCTGCGAGAGTAATTCTTTACAAAGAGGAGGGCGCTCGAATAGAAATATTCCTATTAGAACCTTTGGTGCCTTCTACAGCTCATGAAGAAATAATGAACTCAACAGGGAATTGTGTGTGGAAATGCTTTATAGGTAACGCAAAAAAATGGAAGCAAGGTGTACCTCTTAAACACGATAAATTAAAGCTGACAGCAACGCGAATAGCTGACAAGGAAGTATTATTCAAATGGGAAAATGGGACGTTTAGTGAAATATTAACCGAAATCGGGAAGACACCGTTACCTCCTTACATTGATAGAGAAGTCGATCCGTCAGACAAAGATCGATATCAAACGGTATATTCTAAGTTTGATGGAGCAGTCGCGGCACCTACTGCGGGCTTGCATTTTACGGAAGGAATACTTAACAAAATCCAACAAAAAGGAATCAATACACATTATCTAACGCTACATGTTTCTGCTGGAACTTTCCAGCCGTTTAGATCGGAAGAAGTTTTGGAGCATAAAATGCATAATGAACAAGTATTGATAGATAAAAAGACCGTAAAATCCCTTTTGGAAAGTGAATTTACGATAGCGGTAGGAACAACTTCTATGCGAACACTTGAAAGTTTGTATTGGTATGGAGTTGTTCTCGAAGAGGGGAAAGAAGATTTCTATATATTACAGGATGATCCATATAAAAAGGAAGCTATCGAAACCCATAAAGCATTGCAAAATGTGCTGGATTATATGGAAAGAAATGGATTGCAACAATTAAGAGGTCAAACAGAGATATTCATTTATCCGGGATATGATTTTAAGATTTGTAAGGGATTAATCACGAATTTTCACTTTCCTAATACTACCTTAGTTTTATTGATAGCAGCTTTTTTAGGAGAAGATTGGCGCAGGGTTTATGACGAGGCATTACAGAATGAATATCGATTTCTTAGCTATGGAGACAGCTCTTTATTACTTCCAAAGTAAGTTTAAATTAGTTATACTTGGATTTGAAATGTTATTTTTGGATAAATAAACAAGAAAATTACGATGGAAAAAGCCTTACAAACAATGATCAACAATATGCCTGAAAAGACAGGAAAGTCACTTGAGGAATGGAAAGATATATTGAAGAGTAAAGCTTTTACGAAACATTCGGAAGGTGTCAAGTTTCTTAAAACGGAGCACAATGTTACACATGGATTTGCTAATACTATAGTCACTTTATCGAAAGAAGAAACTACCCAATCTGAAGATTTAGTTGCTATTCAATATAAAGGTAAAGAATCGCTTTTTCCTATTTATGAAAAGCTGATTGAATACGTGAAATCTCTTGATTCTGATGTCACAATTACTCCGAAGAAAGGAAGTGTAAGCATTATAAGAAAAAGGCAATTTATATTGATTAAACCAGCAACAAAAACGAGAATTGATCTTGGGTTTAAATTGAAAGATAAACCAGTTACTGACAGGCTTGAAACTTCTGGTCCTTTTGGTACAATGTGTACTCACAGAGTAAAATTAACTGAAGCCTCACAAGTTGATGCAGAATTGAAAGAATGGATAGCAGAAGCGCATAGCAAATCTGTTTGATTAAATAGGTAAAAAGAAGATATGAGTGAAATAAGAATGGTTGACAAGAATGATGTTCCTGAATTGAAGAAAGTACTGGATTCAATAGAATTATTTCCTTCAGAATATTTAGATGATATGATTTCTGATTATTTGAATAATGAAGAATCAGAAGAAATATGGTTTACGGCAACTGAAAACAATGCGCCCATATCCATAGGATTCTGTGCCCCTGAAAAACTTACAGAAGGAACGTATAATCTTTATGCACTAGGTGTTAAAAGTGATATTCAATCCAAAGGTACTGGTAGTAAGATGATGTCATTTATTGAAAATCATTTAAAAGATTTAGGACATAGAATACTTATTGTTGATACGTCGGGGACTGATGATTTTACATCAACTCGTAAATTTTATGAGAAATTGGGTTATGATAAAGAAGCCGTAATTCGAGATTTTTGGGATGATGGAGATGATAAAGTAGTATATAGGAAAAGGCTGAATTACAGATGAAAGGAAAGTTAAGTGAAAATGGTTATGAAATTATAGAGAATGTTTATTCGGATAAGGAGATATCTGAGTTAATAGACTTAGCTGAAAAGAGTGGAGTAGAGAATGAATTTGGAGTAAGAGCGTTTTTAACCGATCATCCTGAGATTGCAGATAAGGTTTTCACCAAAAATCTAAAAGAAGTTATTTATAGTATTTCTCCAAACTGCAAGAAGTCTATAAAATCAATCTATTTTGATAAACCGCCTAATGCTAACTGGATAGTTAATTGGCATCAGGATTTAACTATTAATGTTACTCATAAAGAAGATGTAGAAAACTATAAAAATTGGAGAGTTAAAAAAGAGCGTACAATTGTTCAGCCAAGTCTAGATTTATTAGAAAGCATTTTCACAATACGCATACATTTAGATGATTGTAAAAAAGAGAATGGAGCACTTAGAGTAATTGAAAGTTCACATAAAAGAGGTGTAATTGATATAAAAGAGTGGATGGTGAATAAAGATGGCAAAGAAAGGGTATGTGAAGTTAAAAAAGGCGGGATTCTGATAATGAAACCATTAACTTTACATTCTTCGAAAAGGACAGAAAATCAACTTAGTCGAAGAGTCATTCACATAGAATTGACAGATAAAAGTCTACCTAAAGGACTGAAATGGAAAGAAGAAGTAGAATTCTAATTGTAGATAATTTTTCTTTTAACCATTAATCCATATAAGCTTCATAGTCTATTTTTAATTTTTCCAAAGTTTCTTGGTCTAATTCTCCATATGGAAGATCATAATCTTTCTGAAATTGTAAAAGTGCTTCATCTGTTTTTGCATCCATATATGATCCATATCCAGGGAAATAGCCTAGATTACGAAGTTTCGATTGAATGTTTTTTATTAATGCTGCATCAATTTTATTATCACAAATAACTCTTCTCCATGCAAAATGACTAGCAAATTCTAAATTTCTAACGTCTAAAATACGGTATTCAAAGTCTTTAGTTCTGATTGTATCAAGAACTATAGTGAAGACTTCAGTAATTTCAGGAATTTCCTCATTTACCCATTCATAACAATCTTGGGGATGTGCGTAAATACAATCTTTTTCTATTTTCTTTTCAACTCTTTTGACAGACTTTCTCTGAATAATGGCTTCTATATCTTTAGATCTAAATTTCGTCTTATCTTTGTTACCTGTGTATATAGGATATAAATCAGATATAATTGTTATTCTAGCTGGTATAAATACTTTTTCGTAACAGTGATTAAGCACAGTAAACTCATTGTTTTCATTATTTTTGTTCTTTGCGTTTGCAATAAAATGATTAGCATATTGAGGAAGCAAAAATGAAATAATCATCAATATAATGGTGTATTTGTAATTCATATTTAGCACTACTTAATGTTGTTTTATTTTCCTTTGGGCTCAAGCCCGATATGTCAAATATTTTAAACATCAATATAAGTACAATTAAAACATTTTCAAAAAGTCAATAATTTTCATTTGCCAACTTCATGACCTTTTCAATCATATCTCGACTAATGATAAAGTATGCGTGTCATGCACTTAAATTAAATGAAGATAATGAATACGTTTTTTACTACAATAGCTATATGTTGCTTTTGCTTAAACATCGGTTTTTCTCAAATCGGGATTAATACTCCCACTCCTGATCCTAGCGCAGCACTTGACATTAGTTCCACAGACAAAGGGATTTTAATCCCAAGGATAGCTGATCTCGCTGATATTATGACTCCTGCTAATGGTTTGTTGGTATATAATACCTCAGAGAGTAGTTTTTATTTTTATGATGGAAGTTCTTGGAAGCAGATTGATGCTGATGTGAATATCTTGATTGATGCGGATAACGATACAAAAATTCAAGTAGAATCTAGTCTGGATGAAGATAAAATACGAATGGACATTGCTGGAACGGAAAGGTTTGTTTTGGAAAGTGATAGTACGGGAAGGAGTAGGATTATTTTTCCTAACAACAACGATAATATTGCTTTTGGTCCTCTTACTTTAAGTAAAAATACTGGTGGTGATAGAAATATTGCTTTTGGATATGAATCCTTGAGAGAAAATGTTTCAGGAAATGATAATATAGCTGTAGGATTTAGGTCACTTCAATTACACGCGGCAGGAAGTAACAATGTTGCTATAGGTAATTATTCTTTAGCAAGAAATGTCTCAAGTGGAGCAAATACAGCTTTAGGACACTCTGCTTTGTCTTTTAATATAAGTGGTAATGAAAATGTTGCCCTTGGTACAAGTGCACTAACTAAAAATACAACTGGTGGTAGAAATGTAGCAGGAGGAAATGCTGCTCTTTTTTCTAATATTTCTGGTAACAATAATGTTGCTTTTGGTTTTGCTTCTATGCAGTTTAATGAAACAGGTGGTGGTAATGTTGCTATAGGTACAAGTTCTTTAAGAGAGAATATAACAGGTACTAGTAATGTTGCTATAGGTATTAATACAATGCAGTTTAGCGATTCTGGAGCTAGTAACCTTGCCGTGGGTGCAGATGCATTAAATAAGCTTGATTCAGGTAATGGCAATGTAGCCTTAGGTAAATCAGCCTTTTTTAATCTTATAGATGGTAGTAACAATGTTGCTATAGGCAATGGAGCAGGAGCTTCTGTAACGTCAGAATCAAATAAACTTTATATTAATAATTCTACTAGTTCAGCTGATAACTCTTTAATTTATGGGGATTTTGCTTCTGATTTCGTTGTTCTTAATAATAGACTTTCAGTGGGTATGCCCATCGCCGATTTTAATTCGAATATGATTCTCGCCGTTAGAGGAAATGGAGGAGGTGTCGACACACTTATAGCTTGTGAAGATGATACAAGTACGGATAGATTTGAAGTGTATTCTAATGGAAATGCGTGGTTGTCAGGTACTTTGACCGAAGCTAGTGATCGTCGTCTTAAAAAGGACATCCAACCCTTAATGTCTAGTTTGACAAGCATTTTGTCACTGAATGGTTACAACTATAATTGGATAGACACTAATTCTTCACCAAACTTACAAACAGGTGTCATTGCACAAGAAGTCCTAGAAGTATTTCCAGAACTAGTTGAGACGGATAAAGCTTATTATTCAGTCAATTATATCGGCTTAATTCCACACCTTATCGAAGGTATTAAAGAACAACAAACAATTATTGAAGATCAAAAGAGTGAAATCGAGTTAATGAAAGCGGAGTTGGAATCTATCAAGATGACAATAGAAGAATTATCTGCAAAAATGTAAACCGTAAAAGCTTAAATGATTTGATGGTCCAAAAAGGTTCTTTGGGCTCGAGCCCAAAAGGAAAAGTTAATGATGTTGTATATAATGTGTTACTGCGAAATATTTCGATTCCATATCTCGAGTAATGCATTTTTATCATATTCGAGTAAGCGAGGATCAATGGCAATCGGACTTCCTTTATCTTCGAAAAGTCTTGTAACCATTTTATGAATCATGCCAGTAGTTTGGTCGATGTAGTCTTGAGGGTTATGAACGTGAAGGATGTAATATTTTGTTCCCACATAACTTGTATGTTCGATACTTTTTATATCTGTCCATTTAATTAAGCTATATTTCCCTCTGGAAATATTATCCTGTATACCTTCTTTGGTCATGACAAGTGCAGGCTTTTTCTGTAAGAACTTGGTAAGATTGGTGAAAACTGATAATAGTACAATCAAACCTAAGAATATGTAAAGAGCTAAAAACACATAGGATTCCCTACTGAAAGAGCTATACATTTTATAAAAAACAAAAGGTGTAACTATCAAAAGGTAGATAAACAGTCGAAGAAATATCGTCTTTTTATGTTTGATAGTTATAGGAAAAGAAGTATCCATATTATTCTATTGATCTCGAAATCAAATTGACTATATCTCTCCTATAACAGCTTCAGTTACATTGATGATGTGATTACCAACATTCTCTAAACCTACAAATAAATCTTTGTAATAGAATGCCGATTTAGTTTGGTAATCTTCATCTCCTATTCGTTCTAAGTTATGCGCTTGAAGCTTATTTCTCTTCTTATTGATTTTCGTCTCTAAATCTGATGCTATACTTTTATCGACACTCTTATAGTCATCTTCCAAGTTCTGTAACATTATCTTAAATGCTTCATCAACGATATATATCATTTCATTCAGATTTGTTCGTTGGTCAGGTGTGAAAAAAGCATAGTATTCTATCTTTTGTTGAACAGTTTTAGACATTTGTAAATAGACATCACCAATTCGTTCAAGGTCATTACATATATTCAGAATTGAACGAAGAAGAATACTAGTTTGTGAAGTAATTTCTTTATTGGAAAGTTTAGTCACATAATTCGTGATTTCTTCCTCCATCTCATCTGTTATCTTCTCGTATTTTTTGATTTTTTTGAAAAGCTTCTTTTGCTTTTTCGGTTCAGTCTCATTTATTAATGATTTCATGAAACCAGACATTCTACTTGTCACTTCAGCAAAGTGAGTTGTTTCTTTTTGAACACCAGCAATAGCAAGTTCAGGAGTAAGAGCTGCTGTGCTTATATATTTTAAGCGGGTTTCGTCTTCATCTTCAGGTGAACCAGGAACTGTTTTGATTGCAATTTTTACAAGTAGATTGACAAAGCCAATAAGTAATAATACATTCAATAAATTAAAGAGTGTATGGAATGCACTTAAGCCAAAACCCATAGCTGTTTTACTTTCATAAGGGTTTCCTTGACCCAAGTAACTTTCTACAAAACTTCCTAAAAATGGCAAAACTAGAGGCATTAAAATAATCATCCATGTTACTCCAAATATGTTGAATAGTGAGTGGATTCTAGCAGAACGTTTTGCATTGGTATTACCTACTAATGAAGCAATTTCTGCTGTTATTGTTGTACCTATATTTTCACCAAGAATCATGGCAGCTGCTACTTCAAATGGAAGCCATCCATTCATACAAAAGGCCATCGTAATTGCCATTGCTGCAGAAGAAGATTGAACTATAATGGTAACTAAAGCTCCTACGAAAACAAAGAAAACTCTGGAAATAAAACCATATTTCGCAAAATTACTTAGAAAAGCTAACTGTTCTGTGTTGTCTTTTAAATTTGGTACAGAATCCTTCAAGAAACTTAATCCCAAAAACAGTATGGCAAAGCCTATGATAAATTGTCCCCAGTATTTTAATTTGTCTCTGTTACTTAAAATCATGGGTACTCCAAATACAAAAAGAGGCAGTGATAGCACACTAAGAGATAATTTCAGACTAGTCTCTGTAGCAAATAATGTTTGAAGCGAAGCAATCAACCAACCCGTAATAGTTGTACCAATATTCGCTCCCATCATTACACCTGCAGACTCCGTCAGAGTCAATAAACCTGCATTCACAAAAGAAACAGTCATTACAGTTGTAGCAGAAGAAGATTGAACTAAGCTAGTTGTAAGAAACCCAGTAAATACACCTAGAAATCTATTCTTGGTCATATTCCTTAAAATATTCCTCAATTGGGAACCAGCAGCCCTTTGGATACCGTCGCTCATCAACTTCATTCCGTAGATGAAAAACGCTAATGCGCCAAGAATTTTAAAGATACCGAATACCCAAGCCATAAGTTCATATTTCGTCCCCCAAATATAGGAGTCGCAATGTTAATTATATATTATGAAAGAATAATGGAAAATGTTAAATTAATTCTGAAAATAAGATGTTTTTCTGGATCTCGAACTTATGAAAATGCATTTCTAAACCTTGTAAAAATTACATTTGTCTTTCATTTCACAGTCCATTTGTGAAACTTTACCGTATTTTACAATGTGACAAACCGAACTTCCATATTGTTTTTTGCAAGATCAACCGAAGAAGAGTTGAATCATAAACGTATACACAATACGTATAACGCTTCTTTTCAAGTGGTAGATAAAATGCAAAAAAATGCCATTTCAATCATTAAGAAATCTGGTATTCCTTACGAGGTAATTAATGAAAAAAATCAAATTGGAAATAGTTTTGGTGAAAAATTAAGCTATGCAGTCAATGAATCTTTTCAGCTATCTGAAAATGTAATTATCATAGGTTATGATTGTCCACGATTACATGTGAATGACCTAAAAAAAGCAGCATTAGCACTTGAAAATGGGACGAATGTAATAGGAAAAGATCATAATGGAGGGGTTTATATTCTAGGTATCAATAAGCATTCATGGTCCAAAGATGCCTTTTCAAGTTTAGACTGGCAAACGAATAAGATAGCTCTCCAAATTGAACACTCTTATTTTCAATTCGATGACTTGACTTTCCTAAAAACAAAGTCTGATGTGAATACAAGTGACGATTTGGTAAAGCTTTCTTTCTTGTCTTATTTATCGTCAATCATTTCCATAATTCTACATTTCATCCATAATATTACTCCTTTCACAAAGTTGGAAGTTTCGAAGAATTATGTGTGCCAACCCAATCAAGCCCTGAGAGGTCCGCCTTCTTTATTATAATCTATTATTTATTCAATTTTTCTTAGCTCATAGAGCTATCATTACATTCAATTATTTTTATGAAATATTTTTATACGCTACTTTTAGTAGTGTGTTCTTTTTTGGGTCAGGCCCAAAAATCAGATGTGTCTGGTACGGTAACTATTGGTGATGAACCTGTTATTGGTGCTTCCATTTACAATAGAACAGCTGAAACTGGCACAATCACAGACTTAAATGGGCAGTGGAAATTGTTTGCTAGTGTAGGAGACCTCATGGAAGTCAGTTATTTAGGATATGAATCCTACCTGTTTACGATTTCTGATAAAAAATTCTATGCAATAGAACTAACAGCTGAGAATCTACAATTTGACGAGATCGTTGTTACAGCACTTGGTCTAGAACGTGAGAGCAAAAGCCTGGGGTATAGTGTCGAAAAATTAGCAACTAAGGAAATTGATAAAGTTCAATCAGTTAATTTCCTTGATAATCTAGGTGGGAAACTAGCCGGTGTAACAATCAATCAAGGGGCTACAGGAGTAGGATCTTCGTCTGTTATTTCCATACGAGGTGAATCTTCTTTTACGAATAACAATCCACTATTTATTGTAGATGGAATTCCCATCAACAACAACACCATATTTAATGTGACCAATGAACAAGCTGCGGGTTTCCAAGAAGTAGATTTTGGAAATGGAGCAATGGATGTTAATCCTTCCGATATTGAATCCGTATCTGTTTTAAAAGGCCCAGCTGCAGCTGCACTGTACGGAACGAGAGCATCAAATGGTGTTATCATTATAGACACGAAAGATGGTTCCAATTCCAAAGGCATTGGTGTTTCATTTAATTCTTCCGTAACGGTTGACCGAGCATTCCAATTACCTGAATTTCAAAACCTCTATGGTCAAGGAAATAACGGGGAATTCGAATTTGTTGACGGACTAGGCGGTGGAACGAACGATAATATTACTTACTCATGGGGACCTGCATTAGATCAAGGTTTGGAGATTGCACAATATGACAGCCCTGTAACTTTACCGAATGGTGATGTCGTAAGAGGTGGTGATGTTGCTGTTCACGGTGGATTACCTATTACACCAACTCCTTGGGTTTCAAACCCAAATAACCTCCGTGATTTTTATCAAACAGGAAATACGATTACGAACAATATTGCTTTTGGTTCGTCTTTCGATAAAGGAAATTACCGAGTATCTTTTACCGATATGCAGAATGAATCGATCATTCCAGGCGTAAATTACGATAGAAGAAATGTATCGGCACGTTTTGGGTTCCAACCCACTAAAAAATTAAGCTTCAATACTTCATTGAACTACATCAATTCTTCTAGTGAGAATAGACCAGGAAGTGGATATGGTTCAGAGAATATCGGTTACTCATTAGTAGCTTGGCTAGGTAGACAAAGCAATCTTGACCCGCTTAAAGACTATTGGCAACCAGGCTTAGAGAATGTGCAACAATATTCATTTAACTACACATTTTTTGATAATCCATACCTCATCTTGCTTGAAAATAGAAACTCGTTTTTAAGAAATAGAGTCTTTGGAAATATGAGTGCGACGTATGATTTTACCGATAAATTATCATTAAGCTTACGAAGTGGAATTGATAACAGCGCAGAACAAAGAGCTTTCCAACGTGCATTCAGTTCGAATCGTTTCAGGAATGGAGCATATGCAGAGCACAATGTTAATTATAGAGAAATAAACACCGATGTTTTATTGAATTATGGAACTAGTTTTGGCGCATTTAAAGTAGATGTTTCTCTAGGTGCAAATAGACTAGATCAATTCGCATCAACCCTCCAAACACAAGCTACAACTCTTGCACAACCAGGCATTTTCTCATTGAATAACGCAGCCTCTCCATTGGAAGTTTTTGACTTCAAATCGCAGAAAAGAATCAATAGTGCTTATGGTTTAATAAAACTTTCTTACTCAAATTGGTTATACGCTGATATCACAGGAAGGAATGATTGGTCGAGTGCATTGGCAACTCCTACATCGGTAGAAAACACTTCATTCTTTTATCCTTCTGTTTCTTCAAGCGCAATTATAAGTAATGTATTCGACCTTCCTGAAGCCATCTCTTTTGCAAAAGTAAGAGCGAGTTATGCAGCAGTAGGTAACGATACAAATCCATACGAAACTTCAGGCATATTCTTATCTTCTACAGCCGTTTTCGGTCAATCCAGTTTTACCGATCAAGCGACAATTCCCAATGCCAATTTGATTCCAGAGCGAACAACTGCACTGGAATTCGGTACGGATGTACGCTTTTTTAATGATCGACTGGGAATTGATGTGAGTTACTACGCAGGAAAAACAACAAATCAAATTTTATCTTTACCTATCGCAGCTTCTACAGGTTATACTACGAGAATTCTTAATGGTGGAGAAGTAAGCAATAGGGGATTGGAAGTTTTACTTAATGCTAATCCCATCCGCAAAAAAGATTTCAAATGGTATGTTTCAGCTAACTTCAGTCGAAACGTTGCAAGAGTTACTTCTTTACCTGAACAAGCGAGTCAAATTACCTTGGCGTATTCAAGAGTATATGACAATCCTAATCAATCCGTCTATTTTATCGTTGAAGAAGGCGGTCAAATAGGAGATTTATGGGGAACTGGGTACTTGAAAGACGATGATGGAAACTTTATCATTGGTGAAGATGGACGTTATATCGTTGACAATACGCTGAAAAAACTAGGGAATTATAATCCAGACTTTATCGTAGGGTTAACGAATACTATAAGCTATAAAAACCTTAGTGCTGGATTCGTTTTGGATTGGAGACAAGGCGGAGAAATTGTTTCTAGAACCTTAGCTCTTGCTGGAGTTGGTGGACAATTGATAGAAACGGCTGATCGACCGGATGAAGGCATCGTTGCTGAGGGAGTTACAGAAGAAGGTGCGGTGAATACAGTTGCTGTTTCACCGGAATCTTACTACAGACAATTTTACGATAGAAATCATGAGGAGAATAATACTTATGATGCGAGTTATCTGAAAATTAGAGAATTAAGTTTGACTTACCGATTTGCAAACGTGAAGCGTTTAGAGCATTTAAGTGTGAGTTTGATCGGAAGAAACTTGTACGCTTTTTCAGGTATTCCTCATTTTGATCCGGAGCAATTAGCTGTTCAAGGGAATGGATTTATACGTGGTGTAGAGGATATTTCTTATGCTACATCAAGAAGTTTTGGACTGATTTTAAACCTTGATTTTTAATTGATAGAACATTTGGGTTTAACCCTAAAATAAAGAAAAATGAAACTAAAATATATCATATTAAGTGTAGTTGCAATGCTTACTATAGCTTCATGCACGAACAATTTTGAAGAAATAAATACGAATAATAATTCTCCTATTGATGTACAGCCTGAGTTGTTATTCCGTAATGTTTTATGGGATTATAACGAGAACATGTCTTATGAGGGATTTGTGTCAGGCGGCTTATTAAGCCAACATTTTACAGCTGTCGATTTTAACTTATTCGATAGGCATAGTTTGCTTGAACCACAATTTGGGGGAAACCCGTGGCCAACGATGTATACGAACTTGAGGAACAATGAAATCGTCTTAGATAAAGCCTTAGAATTTCCCACATTCGAGGTTTATGAAGGACCTGCAAGGATAATGAAGGCTTACATTACAGGAGAAATTACAGATATGTTTGGCAATGTGCCTTATAGTGAAGCGGTTAATGGGAAGGAAGGGGTTTTAAACCCAAAGTACGACGAACAAGCAGATATATATCTTGGAGAAGAGGGGATTATAGATAACTTAAGAAAGGCCATAGAAGCGATTGATTCTTATGAAGGAAATATCGTTTTGGATGGTGATATTTTATTTGGCGGAGATCTTGCCCAATGGAGAAAATTAGCTAACTCATTTTTGATAAAAGCATATATGCGTGCTTCGGATGTCGCTGATTATTCAAGCGAATTACAAGCAATTTATGATAGTGGAGATTATATCTCTGATGGAGCTGATGATGCAGTTTTTAACTTTACGGATGGTGAGCCGAATAATTTTAGAATGGCAACAGCGAGGATTGGCGATTTCAATATTTATGTGATGTCTGAAACAAGTGAAGAAATTTTAAAAGCATATAATGACCCGAGAATAGCTACGTTTTTCCGACCAACTGAAGCTGATCCTTCTGATTACAAAGGTTTGTTGAATGGTCCTGATGCTTCTCAAACAACCATCTCCATTGCGGATTATTCATTGGCAGGGACGGTATTCAGAGAAAATACAGGTGCTTTGAAAGCGAACGTTTTAACTGCTTGGGAAACGAATTTGTTTTTGGCTGAAGCCGCTTTAAAAGGATATATTTCAGCTGATGCGGAAGCACTTTATGAGTTGGGAGTTATTCAATCATTCGCTTATTGGAATGTAGAAATGCCAAGTGATTATTTTGCTGGAGAAGCTGGATTTGCTACAGATAAAGGCTTAGAACAAATCATCACTCAAAAATGGATCTCTTCTTATGTGGATGGATTCGAAGGATGGATTGAATACAGAAGAACCGGTTTTCCAGCGTTAAAAACAATAGCAGCGAGTCTGAATGATGACCTTATTCCAGTTAAGATGCCTTATCCAATTGATGAAGCTGCTTTAAACACGGAACAATATAATGCTGCTATCTCAAGCATTGGAGGAAATTCCATAAATGCGCCGGTGTGGTGGGATGTTGATTAGTGGATAAGGTACTAACATATCAATGGATTTTAGTCGTATTGTCAGGGATTCTGATGTTTGCATTATCGCCGTATGCGAAAACGACAGGCGATTTTTTTAAAGGTCAGCGCAAAGAACAAAGCCCTAATTTTTGGATTTTAACGAGTAGCTTAGTTATCAGTTGGTTGTTCGCCAAGTCGATAACAAATGCGGCGAATCTTGGGATGAGTTTCGGAATGGTAGGAGGAGTTGCATATGCAGCATATTATCTGTCATTTATCGTTGCGGGAATTGTGATTTACAAATTGAGAGTATATGGCGGGTTTAAGTCAATCCATGAGTTTCTAGAGACAAAGTATGGGAAAGGAGCCTTGATCATTTTTTCTGCGCTTATTGCCTTTAGATTATTCAATGAAATATGGTCGAATACGATGGTGATAGGTTCTTATTTCGGGGAACAAGGAAGTAGTATGTATTATCTTTCCATCGTGGTTTTTACAGGAATTACCTTGCTCTATTCCATGAAAGGTGGGATGAGCAGTTCACTCTTTACAGACTTGATTCAGATGGTCTTTTTCGGGGTTTTATTAACTGTAATATTGTCGATCATTATCCCCAAAACATCTGGTGGAATCAGCACCATCATTCATTCAGGTGAATGGAAGTGGAGTATGGGTTTGAATCTCTTAATCGTTGCATTTATCCAGTCATTTAGTTACCCATTTCACGATCCAGTAATGACTGATAGAGGGTTTTTATCCGCACCGAAAGTCACCTTAAAAAGCTTTATGTGGGCGGGATTAATAGGAGGTATTTGTATCATCCTTTTTAGTTTCGTAGGGATTTATGGACAGACATTAAATTTAGAAGGTCAAGCACCAGTAGAGGTTGCCAAAGTGCTAGGAATAGGGATGATGTTGATGGTGAATTTCATCATGATTACATCTGCCGCAAGCACCCTAGATTCTACATTTTCTAGTTTTTCTAAATTGGCGGTGCTTGACTTAAAAATAATAAAAGAACACAGTGTTTCAAAAGGTCGAATCATAATGGCTATACTTACATTAGTAGGAACGATTCCAGTCTTTATGAATCCTGAAATTTTATCAGCTACGACCATAAGCGGAACGATGGTCATAGGCTTGGCTCCTATATTTGTTTTTTGGAATAAAAATGCGCCACCATTATCATTTTATCTATCAATAGGCGTAGGTTTGTTATTTGGTTTTATGCTTGTTTTTGATGTGTTTCCTTCGGATTATAATTTCACAACAGGTAAATATGCAGCGCTGCTGACGGTCAATGTTTACGGAACGATCGCTTGTTTTGCTGCTTTTTTAATTCCATTCATTTTACAAAAAAAAGTACATGGGAAGAACGCTTGATATAGGTGAAATCAACGAGCCATTATTTGTTTTTGGTGGCGTTTACAG
Source organism: uncultured Saprospiraceae bacterium (assembly GCA_964566605.1). Lineage (GTDB taxonomy): Bacteria > Bacteroidota > Bacteroidia > Chitinophagales > Saprospiraceae > JAHDFB01. The sequence continues at coordinate 32,996 of CAZMKA010000019.1, forward strand.
CAATCTTGAAGCATTGGTTGCAGTAAAAGCATTGTCTGAAAAATTGGGCTTTCGCCCAAAGCAGATCATATGTACAGGTGATGTGGTGGCGTATTGTGCAGATCCGTCAGCGAGTCTTGATTTTGTGAAAGAGTGGGGGATACACTGTATTGCTGGAAATGTGGAGTTGAATTTACGTGATGAGGCGGATGAATGCGGGTGTAATTTCAATGAAGGAAGCCGTTGTGATATGCTTAGTAGACAGTGGTATCCATATGCAAAAGCACATGTAACACAAGAGAATTTGGCTTATATTCATTCGTTACCAGAGTTTATTGACTGCCTTTTTTATGGGAAAAAGACAAAGGTCGTGCATGGTTCCTTTCATAATACATCGGAGTTTATTTTTCATTCGAGTAAAGATTCAATATTTGAAAGAAATTTCATGGAAACGGGCTGTGAGATCATCCTTGCGGGACATTGCGGACTACCATTTGAGAAGAGGCTATCAAAAGGATATTGGGTAAATGCGGGAGTGATAGGAATGCCAGCGAATGATGGGAATTCGTATACATGGTGTGGTGGTTTGGGTTTAACCCAAAATATGCCAAGCTTCGAATTTATGAAGTTGTCATATGACCATGAATTAGCTGCTTCAAAAATGGGAAAGGAGGGATTACCAGCGTCTTATGCGGAGACTTTATTGACGGGAATATGGGATAATTGTGATATTTTACCAGAAGTCGAGACAGCGAGACAGGGAAAGGATATAGAGTTGTAAAAAGTACGTTTTTAACTATATTTAACCCATGCTCGAATTACGACCCACATGCGAACAGTGCAATAAAAAGTTACCAGCAGACAGTGAAGAAGCTATGATATGTACTTTTGAGTGTACTTATTGCAGACCATGTGCTGAAGAAACGTTTAAAGGAGTTTGTCCAAATTGTGGAGGTAATTTCACCAAACGTCCCATTCGTCCTACACATCTTTTGGAAAAATATCCAGCTTCAGAAGTTGTAGTCTTTAAACCCAAAGAGATAAGTTAAATTACAGTTGTATGAGTTATACAGATTGCACTTTATAATTGCGGTTGAAATTCAGTAATTATCCAAAGGGATATTCACAAGTAAGGACAATGCATAGTAATCCCTCAATATTCTTGTGACG